>JBBIRT010000006.1:29911-47082 GCA_037441725.1 Deltaproteobacteria bacterium
GTCATGGCCTTCTCCTTTTATCTTTTTATTATCTTCCCGTTAAAAAGGCGAATCGCCTCCTGAATGATCGGATGGTCTTCCCCTTGCCCCTCCCGTTGTTCATTTAACCCATTCCGAATCTCTCCTCTCCTATTTAAATTGACCCTGACCTTTAGTTCTGATCCTGCTTGGATCGGGGAAACAATCACCTTTTTCTTTTTTTGAAAATATTCTTGGCAAACCATCTCCAACTGCTTCTGATTCTCCTTCTCCATCATTCTTTCATAATGAAAGGAATCTTTATCAAAGCCAATTTCAATCCTCTCATCACTTAAATTGACAAGACTCCCTAAGGCTAAGAACGAACCTAAAATGGGATTCTTCGCCCGAGTAAAATCGACCAATTGCCTCCAGGTCTCTCCAAAATCTTCTGAACCGGTGTGATCGAGTTCCCCTCCTTCTTCTATTCTTTCAATTAATTTTTTCCCCTCTGATTTCTCAGTTGCCCTTACTACCTCCCCTCCTTTTTCTTGACCCTCCTCCTTCCCCTTAGACAAATCCTTACCTCCTAAGGCATCCAATTTTTTCATAATCTTATCAATAGGAAGGACTGGTTGGAGAGTCGCCATTCGAATCAATGTCATCTCTAACATGATTCGGGGAAAGGCGGATTGCGCAATCTCTTGTTCTCCTTTCAGCAGAAGGCTGAAGAGATGGTTCAGATGATCGAACTGGAATTTTTCCGCCTGATTTTTAAGCTGTTCAAACTCCTCTTCAGGTAATTCCATCAGCCCTTCTGGATTCTGGCTGATCTTAAATAAAATTAAATGGCGAAGATATTGAAGTAGTCCTTGGCAAAAACGCTGAAGATCATATCCATAGTGATAGATCTCATTAATGATCTCCATACATCGTTCGGTCTTCTGGTTGGCAATGGCCTCAAGTGTATCAATAAGTATTTTATGATCGATCAGTCCCAGAACTTCAGAAATATCCTCATCTCGGATAGTTTTCCCTGCATAAGCGATCACTTGATCAAGAAGGCTCTGAGCATCCCTCAGACTTCCTTCTGACTCTTGGGCTATTAGAAGAAGGCTCTTTTGACTAATCTGGATATTTTCTTCTCCCACAATCTTCTTTAAACTGTTTAACACTTCCCTCAATGGAATTCTTTTAAAATCATATCGTTGACATCGGGAGAGGATCGTTGCGGGGATTTTATGGGGCTCGGTTGTGGCAAAGATAAAGAGGATGTGAGGAGGAGGTTCTTCCAAAGTCTTTAATAAGGCATTGAAGGCCTCCTTGGTCAACATATGGACTTCATCGATAATAAATATCTTATATCGGCTCTTCGCAGGAGTATAACGAACGTTATCGCGTAACTCACGGATCTCATCAATTCCACGGTTAGAGGCTCCATCAATCTCTATAACATCCATGGAGATCCCATGGGTAATTTCCTGACAGTTAACACATTGGTTACAGGGATTGATCTGTGGCCCTCTTTCACAATTTAGGGCTTTAGCCAATATACGGGCGGTAGAAGTCTTACCTACCCCCTTGGCTCCAGCAAATAAAAAGGCATGGGCGACCCGTTTTTGAGAAATGGCATTTTGTAAGGTTTGGGTAATATGTTTTTGGCCTACCACCTCCTCAAAAAGTTGGGGCCTCCACTTTCTCGCAAATACTAAATAGGACATTTAACCTTTAACCTCTAACCTCCATCTTCAAAAGAATTTGTTGATAGCCAGGCTTCCCTGCGGCACACAAAGGGGATTACTACCGCTGCTTCCTTCCGGACCTGACGGGGTTTGTAATTCTTTGTTGCGCAGGACCCGGCTATCAACAAAATTGCAGTTAATCCGCCGAACCCAATCCTGCTTACTCAGGAAGGGTTCTCATCCCTAAATTCTGTCATTGATATTTCAATGAGTCTGGCGGAGAGAGAGGGATGTGCTCGCTACGCTCCGCCTCCCCCGCCTTCAGCGGGGTCGCCGAACCCAATCCTGCTTACTCAGGAAGGGTTCTCATCCCTAAATTCTGTCATTGATATTTCAATGAGTCTGGCGGAGAGAGAGGGATTCGAACCCTCGGTCCCGATTTTGGTCGGAACACACGATTTCCAGTCGTGCCCCTTCGTCCTCTCGGGCATCTCTCCGTGTCATTTTCTGCTAAACATAAATCGCTAAGCATTTTATTTATATGGATTGGCCTGCCAGAACTTTAACTAAATCTGGCGGAGAGGGTGGGATTTGAACCCACGGTCCGCGGTTAAGCGAACAGCCGATTTCGAGTCGGCCCCGTTACAACCACTTCGGTACCTCTCCTAAAGAACCGCATTTTCCGCCAAAGGGGGACCCACCTCAGACGGACGAGAGAAGCGCCTCAATCCCCTCGGCAACCCCTCCAATTGATAATAATAATTCTAAACTCTTACTCCCTAAGCCTTAACCTATACTTCCCCTTCTCTTTTTAAAAAAAGACCTCATTATCTCAGCACACTCTTTTTCAAGAATGCCTTGATCAATTATGACCTTATGGTTTAAACCGTTATTGTTTAATAATTTAAATTTTGATACCACGGCACCAAATTTTGGTTCAAATGCCCCAAAAACCAATCTCAAGATTCTTCCATGGACCATGGCTGAAGCGCACATTGGACAGGGCTCAGCCGTAACATATATTATAGTATCCTTCAATCGATAATTTCTTAATATCTCTCCTCCCTTTCTGAGAACAAGGATTTCCGCATGGGCGGTTGGATCATTGAGCTCAATGCATCGGTTATGATCCTTCGCAATAATTTGATCCTCTTTGACTAAAATTGCCCCTACGGGGACTTCACCGTTCTTAGCAGCTTTTTCTGCCTCTTTTAATGCTATCTCCATATATACCTGGTCTAATCCGATATTTCCCATTGAAAACGTATCAATAATTTTTTTGAATTTTAACAAGAAAATGAGATGGAGGCAAGGAATATGAAAAATAACTTGGGTTTCCGTTAAAATATTTTCTCTGGCCTCCCTGCCTAATTCCTGGAACGGGTGAGGCATTAAAAGATTTTATAATTTTCTATTGACAAATTGAAGATGGGCTATTATAATTTTAATAAATACTATAGGGGGGTATAGTATATTGGAAAAAGAAAAAAAAGAGGTCTTATTAAGATTACGTAGAATTGAGGGACAGATCCGTGGGCTTCAAAGAATGGTTGAGGAGGGAAGTCATTGTGAAGATATTTTGACTCAGATAGCTGCAGCAACTGCTGCTATAAAGAAAGTGGGTATCATCGTTATAAAGACCTTCATGGAAGAGTGTTTAGAGAAGGCTCAAAAAGATACAGAGATAAAACAGGGGGGAGTTTTAAAAGATTTTCAAAAAGCTATTTCAAGGTATATTGACTGGGCATAAACCCATCCTCAAATCCAAGAAGGAAAAATTATAGGAGGAACCACGATGAATGAGGTCTTACAAACTAAGATTTTAGAGGAAAACAGAGGAGGGATAACTTTAAACGACCTATCCAAACAGCTTGATGAACTTAAGAAAAAGGTTGAAAATATCCCAGCTGGTCCAGAGGATCGAGTCTCTATCATTGTCTTTAGTGGCGATTTAGATAAAGTCCTGGCGGCCTTTGTCATTGCCACTGGGGCCGTGGCTATGGGGATGGAGGCAGTGATGTTCTTCACATTCTGGGGAACTCCTGTCTTGAGAGATCCAAAAAAGAAGGTGGGAGGAAAAGATTTCATGGGTAAGATGTTCGGTTTCATGCTCCCGAAAGGGAGAAATGCCATTAAGTTATCAAAAATGAACATGGCTGGAATGGGCACCTCCATGATGAAATCTTTGATGAAAAAGAAGAATGTGGCCTCTTTAGATGAAATGTTAGATATGGCAGCAGAACTTGGGGTCAAAATTTACATCTGTGAAATGTCAATGAGTCTGATGGGATTTAAGAAAGAAGAATTCATTGATTACCCCAATCTGGAATATGTTGGCGTAGCAACCTTTTTGGAACAGGCAAAAAATAGCAAGGTTCAACTCTTCATTTAACCCCTAAGGAAAGGAGGTAATGATGGTGGAAAATATAAAAATAGATAAGACGATGGATCTAAAGGGCCTTCCCTGCCCTCAACCCGTGATTAAGGTAAGCAAAGGGATAAAAGAGATTAGTATTGGCCAGGTTTTAGAAGCTATCACCACTGACCCTGGCTCGCTTTCTGACTTTCCAGCTTGGGCAAGGACAAGCGGAAATGAAATATTAAAAACAGAACAAGAGGGAGGATTGATTCGATTTCTGATTAAACGGGTTAAATGAAATCCTCTAATGTATTAGAAATTCAAAATGAATTGCCATTACAATTAATATTTTTAAAGAGGCATGTGATCTTGTTTAAACTCTGTATGCTCATCCTTTAACGGAATGGAGGCCAATTTTTACTCTATGCTGGTTGATAGAATTTTTTATATTATCTTGATTCCCATGGTCTATGGGGCCTTTTTCATTTTTATTGTTGGGACCGTGTTTCGCTTTACCAAAATAAAAAGGGCTCCTAAACCGAAAGCCACAACTCTTAGGGTCTTCCCAAAAACTCGGTTTAGTTGGCTTGCTATTTGGAGGGATCTATTTTTCTTTCCACAAATCACAAGGAGATCAGAACTGTTCTTCTGGGTCTTTTTCGCTCTCTTTCATCTATCCCTCTTTTTTCTCTTCCTTGGCCATCTTGAGTTAATCGCTGAGATCCGCTGGATCCAAGTAGTAAAACATGAAATCTTTTTAGGAAGAGGGGTATTTGGAATCCTATTGATCATTTCCTCGATCTATTTCCTCTTTCGCCGATTTAAGAGTCCCTATCGGGAGCTATCGGTTCCAGAAGATTTCATTCTCCTTATCTTGCTATGGATCACCGCCTCTTTGGGTTCTCATCTCAATCTGGCAACCCTCTATTCCAGCCATGGTTTTGACATTCCCGTTGAGGCCTATCGGTCATATTTGGGAAGCTTAATTCGGTTTAGACCAGTTCTTCCCAGTGAGATCTCAGAATCACCTCACCAGGTGATTTTAGTGATGCATGTTCTGTTCGCTAATATCTTCTTAATGTACTTCCCTTTTGGGAAAGTGATGCACTCCATTCTCTCGTTTTTTTCAAATAGAATTAAGAGGAGGTAAGGGTGGATAGGGAAAAAAAGGAAAAACTACTTAACCTCTTTCGATCCAAACTTGATGAACCCACAAGATATTATCTTGAAATTTGTTCTCGATGTGGTCTTTGCAAAGACGCCTGTTTTGCCTATGTCTCCGTTCCGAAACCTGAATATATCCCATCCTGGCGGGCAGAAACCGTTAGGAGGATTTATAAACGATATTTTAAATGGAGTGGAAGGGTTTTCCCTTATTGGGGAGAAGCCTCAGAAATCGATGAAGAAACATTAAAAGCACTTTATGATGCTGCTTATACCTGCACCGGTTGTCGAAGGTGTATGATGTATTGTCCCTTTGGTATCGATACGCAGGCCATTCAATCCATTGCCAAATTGCTTCTTATTGGAAATGAGAGTGAACCTGAAGTGCTTTCAATGCTTGCAGATGCTTCAATCGAGAAGGGTAAAAGTATCAACCTATATAAAGAATCCTTTATTCAAGGAATTAGAAATCTTGAAAAGGAAGTGATTGCCAAGTGGAAAGGAGAATCGGAGCAGATCATTCCTTTAGATGTAGAAGGGGCCAATCTCCTCTATGTCGCCTTAGCGGGGGCTCACTCCATCGTTCCCACAGCATCCATTTTAAATGCAGCTAAAGAGAATTGGTCCTTGAGCTTCTTTGAGGCAGTTAACTTTGGGGCCTTTGTTGGTGATCCAACCAAAACCCAGATCATAGCAAAAAGAATTATTGATGAGGCAATCCGCCTGAAGGTGAAAGAAGTCGTTATCTGTGAATGTGGAACCGCTTTTCGGGTGATGAAGTATCTGGTTGGGAAACAACCCTTTGAGGTATCCCATATCGCTGAGGTGATGGCAAGATATCTCAGAGAAGGTAGAATCCGGGTGGAGAAAGATCGAATCAAAGGCATGGTTACTTACCATGACCCCTGTCAATCGGCCCGCAATGGGGGAGTAATTGAGGATCCCCGATATGTCTTATCCCATTTAACTTCTCAGTTTATAGAAATGTCCCCTACCCGTGAATATAGCTTATGCTGTGGTGGAGGGGGAGGGTTAGTTGCCCTGGATAACGAAGAGTTCAGGGAAAAAACAGGGAAGGCAAAGGTGAATCAGATTCAAAAAACAGGGGCCACTATTGTTGCAACAGGTTGTGAGAACTGCCACACCCAATTGGGATTTTTAATGGAGAGGTACCACACAGGAATCAAAGTCGAATTTCTGACCAGTATGGTTGCCAATTCCTTGATTTTAGAATCTTAGCCTGATAAGAGAGGAGGAAGAGAAATGACCACAACGTTGAAGGTCAAAGGAATGAGTTGTCAACACTGTGTGACGTCGGTCACAAAGGCATTGAGTCAACTGGAAGGGATCAAGAATGTTCAAATAGACCTCGGAAAAGGGGAGGTTCAATTTGAAAATACCAAGGAGATTCCCTCTGAAAGAATTAAAAAGGCTATTGGAGATGCAGGCTATGAGGTGATTCCATAAGTACATGAGTCAATGGAAATATTAACTCCCAAAAAAATTCTAAGGAGAAAAAAATGCCGATTTATGAATATCGTTGTAAGAAGTGTGAGCAGGTTTTTGAAAGATTCGTAAAGACCAATGATAGGGATGAGTCAATCACCTGCCCCTTTTGTGGTGAGAAAAAACCTGAAAAGATTCTCTCCTGCTTTTCTTCTTCAAAAGGATCAGGATTGTCATCCTGTGGCCCTCTTGGCGGATCCTCTCGATATACCTGAGGTTAAAGATTGACCAGTAGTTCACTGGTAAATTGATAAGAAAGATTCAATATCAAATTTTAACCTTCTTCGGGGCCAGATAGGTATAAATCACTGGGATCACCAGAAGGGTGACAAGGGTGCTGGTTGTTAAACCTCCAATAACGGACCGAGCCATGGGTGCCCAGGCCTCCCCCCCGGAACCTAATCCAAGAGAGAGAGGGAGTAAGGCAAGAATGGTCGTTAGGGAGGTCATTAAGATGGGCCGAAGCCTCGTCTTTCCAGCTTCTCTGACAGCCTCATGAATAGAGTAACCTCTTGCCCTAAGCTGATTCGTATAATCGACCAATACGATAGAGTTGTTGACCACAATTCCTGCAAGCATAATGATACCAATAAAGGCAACAATACTCAGAGGTGTTCCAGTGAGGGTGAGGATACCAATCACTCCGATCACACAAAGGGGGATGGTCAGAAAGATGATAAAAGGAGCTAAAAATGATTCGTAAAGTGATGCCATAACCATATAGACAATAAATGCAGCTCCTCCAAAAGCCAGTCCCAGCCATTTAAAAGAGGTTCTCATATCCTGGGCAGACCCACCGATTTCATAACTAAAATCAGCTGGCATCTCCATCTTCTCTAATCGGTCTTCCACATCTCGGGAAACCTCGCCCAGACTTCGACCTTGAACGGTTACAGAAATATTAGTCACCCTCTGCTGATCTCTCCTCAAGATACTGACAGGGGAGAACCCCTGGCGGATTTGGGCAATACTTATTAAGGGAATCTGATCCCCTTTGGGGCTGGTGACAAAGAGAGCTTTAAGGACCTCTGTATTTTCACGGTATTTTCGATCAAGGCGAACGAGAATCTCGTACTCCTCTCCTTGATCACGAAATAGAGAGGCTCTCGTTCCTTTGATATAGGTTGAAATTGCATTGCTAATCTGAGCAGCATTTAATCCAAGGTCAGAGATCCTGTCTCTATCCAGGACAAGTTGCAATTCTGGCCTTCCCCCCTCTAAGCTCGTATTTACATCCACAGCCCCAGGAATATCTTTAATTGTATTTTTTATCTTCTCTGAAAGGATCTTGGCTGTATCGATGTCCTCCCCAAAGAGATGGATGATGAGATCTCCTTCTTCTCCAAGAAAATGGCTTTGTGTGATCGAAAAGGTAATCCCAGGGATCTTCTCTATTTTTTTTCTCAGGGCAGACTCAATCTCCAATTGCTTTCGCTTTCTCTTCTCCTTTTCGATTAAGTTGACACGAATCGTCCCTGCATAAGAACCTTTGGCAAAAGCACCAAAGGTCTCACCCACTCCAATGTCTGTATTCTGATTCTTCAGTTCAGGGATGGTCTCTTGAATGATATCTTCAATCTGTCGAAAGGTCATTTCCGTTGATCTGAGACTTGTCCCCGGAGCCCTTTCCACCTGAATCTCAAACTGACCTTCATCCATCTTAGGGATAAAATCAAAGCCTAATATTGGAATGAGTCCCAGAGTCCCTCCAAACAGGGCAACCGCTACCAGTAAGGTGGTCTTCCTATAATTTAAACATCTCTCCAATATCTTAGCATAGAAATGATAAAGCTTCTGAAGCTGGGAGTCAATCCATTCAGAAAGCCCTTTAGTAGGATTGGGTTTAGGTTCAATCTGGATTTTTAAAAATCTTGAGGAGAGGAGAGGAATCAGAGTCAGAGCAACGAGGAGAGAGACAAAAAGAGAAAAACAGATCGTCAGGGCCATATCATTAAATAAGACCCCTGCAATGCCAGGAACAAATAGGATCGGGAAAAAGACTGCAATGGTGGTGAGCGTCGATGCAATGATTGCCGTAGCCACCTCATTGGTCCCCCTCTCAGCACTGATTAAAATGTTGTCTTCGATTCCTGTATGACGATATATATTTTCAAGCACTACAATAGAGTTGTCTACCAGCATTCCGATGGCAAGGGCCAGACCTGCCATGGACATCATATTGAGAGTAATCCCGCTCAAATCCAGTACAGTGAACGTGACAATGACTGAGATGGGGATGGAGAGGGCAACAATAACAGAAGCCCGAAGATTATGGAGAAAAAAAAGTAAAACAATGGCAGTGAGAAAGAAGGCCTGGACAGCAGTGGAGCTTAGGTTGCTGATTGACCTTTTGATGAAATCGGCCTGGTTAAAGATCACTCCGGCCTGAACCCCTTCAGGAAGCCTTTTGAGGATGTTGGGTAACTCCTTGACCACGCGATCAGAAACCTGGACGGTATTGGCTTTAGAATTTTTTGAAACGATCAGTAAGATCCCTGGCTTTCGATTATTTCGAATGACTCGTGTGATCTCCTCATAGCCATCGTTTACCTGGGCAACATCTTTGATATAAATCGGAGCTCCATTCCGATAACCAATCACGGTATTGGCGATCTGTTCCACTGAGGTATATTCACTGAGCGTCCGAACACTATATTCAATTTCTCCCTCCTCAATTCTTCCTCCAGGAATCTGAAGGTTTTCCCTCCTTAAGGCGGAAATCATTGCATCCACAGATAACCTCTGGGCATGGAGCCTTATAGGATCGATCTCCACCTGAATCTGTCGCTTCAATCCTCCAGCTGTTTCTGCTGATGCAACTCCTTCAATTCGTTCAAGGGCTGGCTTGATCCTCCTCCTACAGATCTCCCTCAGCTCTGCAGGCCCCATGGGTCCTGAAACAGACATAAAAAGGATGGGCATTTTTTGAGGATCGAATTGAAAAATGAGTGGTTCATCTGCCTCTTCGGGTAGGTACTCACGGATATAATCGATATTGTTTCTGATGTCCTTTTCAGCCTTATCAAGATCGAGCCCCCAGTCAAATTCCGCCAAGACAAGGGATGCCCCTAATTTTGAAAGACTTCGAATATGTTTAATGTTTTCAACTGAGGCCACTGCCTCCTCGATAGGCTTGGTCACCAGGGTCTCCATCTCTGCAGGTGCAACGCCCGTATAGGTGGTGATGACTGCGATAACAGGAAAAGACACATCAGGGTACAGGTCAATTTTGAGTCGGGAGAGACCGAACAATCCAAATCCAACAACAAAAATGTAGATCATGGAGAAGGTGATGGTGCGCTTGATCGAAAGGCTTGAAAGGCTCATAGCCCTCCCCCTTCACGTTTTGCCACGATGATCTGATCTCCATCCTTAAGCTGGTGCTGGCCACGGACTACCACCTCTTCTCCTTTTTCTAAACCTTCGCGGACTTCCACCATCCCACCTGATTCATGCCCGAGTAGAACCTTACGCTGAAAAGCCCTTCCATCTCGAACGACAAAAATATAATAGCTATGACGGACTCCTTCTGGATTGGGGTTTTGATTCTCTTGATATTCTTCGGTGTAAAACACAGCTACCTTTGGAATGAGCATTGTGTTTAAATGGGGATCAACTGACAACATCACTGTGGCAAACATTCCAGGACGAAGAAGGTGATCTTTATTCCCCACTTTAATCTCAGCAGAGAACATTCGGGTCGTTGGATCAAGGGTTGGGCTTACCTTATCGATCGTCCCTCGAAAGACTCTTTCTGGATAAGTCATTACCATGATCTTTGCCTCTGTATTAGGGATGATGAATCGAAGCTGATTTTCTGGAAAATAGATGGTGACCTTGACCGAATCCATCTGGACAATGGCAAAGAGGGGCTGAGTGGGAATGGCCATATTCCCTGGATCTGAGAATCTTTGGCTAATCGTTCCATCAATGGGAGAAGTAATCCGGGTATAGGATAAATGAATTTTGGCAAGATCTAGGGCCGCCTTGGCCTGGCGAACCTGAGCCTGTAAAGCCAAACGGTCTTCCTGGGTTGCCCCTTCTAAAATCATTTTTAATCTTTCCTGGGCTGAATTGAGATCTGCCTTGGCTACCGTATAGGCCAATTCAGCAGAATCAAATTCCCTCTTGGTAATCACTCCCCGATTAAAAAGGCTCTTTAACCGTTCATAATTAATCTCAACATCCTTGAGATTGGCTTTAGCCTTTGCGACCAAATCCTCTGCTTGGGCAATCTCCTCCGATCTTGCTCCTGCCTCCATCTGGGCCCACTTCGCTTGTACGGTCTGAAGGGCAGCCTCAGCTTGGGCCACCTGAGCCTTGAGGTCTTCTGATTCTAAAAGAGCCAGGAGATCTCCTTTCTTAACCGTATGGCCTACATCTAATTTCATGGCCTCAATCTTAGCCGTAATCTTTGGAAAAACCTTTACTTCTGTTTGAGCCTCAATGCTCCCTGTGAATTTGATCTCCCCGTAGATATCTCCCTGTTTAACCATTGCGGTCTCAACCAGGATGGCTTCCTTGGGAGCTGGATCACTCTTCTTTTTCGAGCAAGAAATAAGAAAGAGAATCAAATAGAGGGTAACAGAAAAGAGGATAATTATTTTTAAAGGTTTGTGGGTCATAAATCCTATTTTTTAATCTTTCTCTTCTCAAACAAATTTATAAATGAATCAAACCCTTTTTGCAATGTTTCATCAGAATATCAAAACTATCCTCTTAGACTTCTTAATAGATCAATAAAAATTAAAAGGGCCGTTTCCTTTATCGGAAAACGGCCCAATAAAAGATGTTAGCCTTTCTCAATTTTATAAGAGAAGGGACTTATCCAACCTTGAGCACCACCGCTGCTGCCGAATCTCCTGCCGCACAACCGGTAAAGAGACAGTAACCTCCACCGAGCATGATGGTCTCCTCGATCATCTCAATGATCCCCCTTCCCGCAGTGGGTCCCTGAGGATGACCATAGATTAGGGATGATCCATAATTGTTGAATTTGGCATAATCGATTCCCATTTTTTTGGCTAAGTTCAGGTCATTAACTGAAAATGGATTGTGAGTCTTGATGGCCTTCATATCTGTAATCTTTTTACCTGCAATCTCAAGAGCCATTTCAGCAGCCGGAACAGGGGCAAGGGGCATATGGGCTGGCTTCACCCGTGCAAATCCATAGGAGACGACCTGGATTTCAATCTTGGGGTCTTCACTCAATTCCTTAGCCTTTTCTCTTGTGGTCACAATAATCCCGCAGTTCCCATCGGCTGGAAAGGTTTGGGCACCATAGCTATGAACTCCTCCTGGCCTGACGGGTTTTAGATTGGCCAATCCCTCGGCTGTCGTTGGGGTCCATCCCTCATCCTTTTCAATAAGCTTTTTCTCCTTTTTGCTGATCGTAACCTCGGCAGGGAACATATAACGCTTCTGAAAAGCCCTATCATTGGCAAGCGCCATCTGGTACTGTTCATAGCGTCTTAGGACCAAAGCATCACACTCCTCTTTCGTAACCCCTATCTCTTTTGCCACATTTTCAGCAGTATCTAACATGGCCACGGGTGTTCTTGGAAACCCTCCGAAGTTGTCCATATTCCAGTCTTCTCGATCTGGTTGCCCTCCAGGTCCTAATGGATTGGGCCATATGGTATGGGGTCCATTGGAACAGCGGTCACTCATTAAACCGAATGCTACCTCATAGACCCCAAGTTCAATATTCATGGCACAGAGGTTGACAATGGTCGTTGAGGTTGAACAGGCCTGATGAATAAAGAGGCCTGGAAGATACTTTTTATCGTCCGTCAAAATACTTCCAGACCATTTGTGGGCGAAAAACCAGTGATGCTGAGCCACGGTCGTCCCGAAAAAGAGATAATCGATAATGGTGGGATCGATCTTCTTGTGAAGAAACCATCTCCTCGCCGTATTGGCCCCTAATGTAATCGCATTCTCGTGTTGCATACTCCCCTGCCAACGGCAGAAAGGGGTTGAGTAGTAACCTTTGTATGGGATGTATGCTTTTGTGTAACTCTTCATGTGACTGCCTCCTTCCTCTTAAATTAGTCTGATTATTTATTCCTTCTATTTCTTCTGATTCATTAGGTATTCATGAATCGAATTAGCTGCTTTTCTTCCTGCACCCATAGCCAAAATAACGGTTGCTGATCCTGTAACAATATCGCCGCCTGCCCAGACTCCTGATTTGGATGTTTTCCCGGTCTCTGGATCCGCAACGATATATCCTCTCTTATTCAACTCAAGGCCAGGGGTCTGAGTGGGAAGAAGTGGATTCGCACCTGTTCCAATCGCTACGACTGCAAGATCACACTCCAATTGAAATTCGGAGTTCTTGATGGGGATTGGTCTCCGTCTTCCTGACTCATCAGGTTCTCCCAGTTCCATCCGTATACATTCCACTCCAGTCACCCATCCATTATCATCTCCAAGGAATCGAACAGGATTGGTGAGGAGATAAAATTGAACCCCTTCCTCCTCTGCATGATGAATCTCTTCAATTCGGGCAGGCATCTCATCTCTTGAACGGCGGTAAACAATCCGGACAGTATCTGCTCCTAATCGGAGAGCAGTTCGGGCTGAATCCATTGCCACATTGCCTGCTCCAAAGACGACGACATTCTTTCCTCTTGCAATGGGGGTATCATATTGGGGAAAGAGATAGGCCTTCATTAGATTTGAGCGGGTTAAATATTCATTGGCCGAATAGATCCCACAGAGGTTCTCCCCAGGTATGTTTAAAAATTGGGGAAGCCCTGCCCCTAATCCCAAAAAGACTGCATCATATTGCTGAAGAAGTTCATCCACTGTCTCGATCCGACCGATCACACAATTGCATTCCACCTTAACCCCTAATTTTTCGAGATAATTGACTTCTGCCTGGACAATCGCCTTGGGAAGTCGAAACTCTGGAATCCCATAAATGAGAACTCCCCCAGGTTTATGAAGGGCTTCAAAGATGGTGACTTCATGCCCTTTCAGGATCAAATCCCCTGCCACAGTTAATCCAGCCGGTCCAGAGCCAACCACTGCAACCTTTTTACCTGTTGCTGGTGCCTTCTCTGGAATCACGACCTCTCCTCTGGTCCTTTCCCAATCTGCAACAAACCTCTCTAAACGGCCAATGGCAACAGGTTGATCTTTTTTCCCGACAATACAGACTTCTTCACACTGATTTTCTTGAGGACAAACACGTCCACAGATTGCAGGGAGGGCATTCTTCTCCTTAATCTTTCGAGCAGCGGCTGTGTATTGCCCCTCTTGAATAAGTTTGATAAAACCCGGAATATCGATTTCTACCGGACAACCCTCAATACATTTGGGTTTTTTACACTGAAGACAGCGACTGGCCTCTAATTGAGCCAATTCAGGTGTATATCCATAAGGGACCTCATCAAAATTTTTTGCCCTTATTTTGGGTTCTTGTTCAGGCATTTTCTGCCTTGGAATCTTCTCCTTCTTCTCCTTTTCCACCATTTCGATCCCCCTTATCTCTGCCCTGCCATGAATTTTTCCATTGAAAGCTTTTCTTCTGTGAGGTAGGCCCTTTGTCGCTTCACCAATTCATCATAGTCCACCTCATGGCCATCAAATTCTGGTCCTACTGTTACCCGACAGGCCCCACACATTCCAGTAGCATCCACCATGATGGGATTTAGACTGACCATTGTCTTTACCCCATATTCTTTTGTTAATTTGGATAAGAACTTCATCATGGGAACAGGCCCAATACCAACCACTAACTTCACATCCTTCCTCTTATCTAAAATTTTACGAAGGACATCGGTTACAAATCCATGATGGCCATAACTCCCATCATCCGTGGTCACCCTCAGATCATGACTGGCGTCCCTCATCTCATCCTCTAAAATGAGAAGGTCTTTTGTCCGTGCCCCAATGATGGCAATGACATGGTTTCCTGCCTCTTTATACGCTTTTGTAATGGGATACATCACAGCGACTCCAGTCCCACCCCCAACACAGATAACCGTGCCAATTTTTTCAATATGGGTGGGCTTCCCTAACGGCCCAATGATGTCTTGAATAGAATCACCTACCTCAAGGGTTCTTAAAAGGGCTGTAGTCTTTCCAACGACTTGAAATATCAGGTCAATTGTTCCCTCATCAGGGTCTGTACCTCCCATGGTAAGTGGAACCCTCTCTCCTGTTTCATTGACCCTCAATACCACAAACTGTCCTGGCTTTGCCTTCCTCGCAATTCGAGGCGCTTCAACCTTAAAATGGCATACCGTCTTTTCAGCCATTTCTCTTTTATATGTGATTTTATACAATATTCCTCCTCCTTTCTGATAAATTTTTCACAAAGTCAACCATATTTATATAAGAATAATATTTAAAAGTCAAATTTTAAGTACCGTAAGTGGGAAATTTAATCATTTAAACTTCCGCTTCAGGAATCTTGTAATGTCCACCCATTTATGGTTCCTACTTCAGTGAGGCATTATGGGATTCTTAAAAATTCTCTTGACATCCATTTAGAATTAGTCCATATTAAATAATAGCTGAACTTTGTAAATAGTTTTTGGGATCCCCCAGAGACTTTTTAGAAAGTCCTGGGGGTTAATTTTTTAAGGAGGAGAATGGATATGAATTTGAAACTTTATGTGGGGAATCTCTCCTTCGGAGCTTCTGAAGAGGATTTAAAAAAACTCTTCTCAGAGGTAGGGACTGTCCAATCTGTGAAAATCGTCCTTGACCCTTATTCTGGAAGGTCAAGAGGGTTTGGCTTTGTAGAAATGACCTCCAAAGAAGAGATGGAAAAGGCCATCTCTTTAATCAATGGGAAGACCTTTATGGAACGGGCTTTGATCGTGAGTGAAGCCCGACCCCAGAAAAAAAGAGGAGGCGAGTTTAAAGGACGAGGTAATCGAAAAAAATAACCCTGAATAATCAAGAGTTAAAGATGCCTATAGAGATTAAGGTCCAAAATAATCAAATTGAGAATGCAATCAAATCCTTGAAACGTCAACTCGCTAAAGATGGAATTTTAAAGGAATTGAAGAAAAGAAGATCCTATGAAAAACCTTCTGTAAAAAAGAAGAGAAAACAACAGGAGGCAAGAAAGAGAAGACAAAGAGCAGCTCGCAGATTTTTAAAATGACCCCTTCAATTTTATCCTGCTCAGGGCCCTCCCTCTCCCATCAAGGTCAAGGCTTGGATAATGATTCTTGATCTTCTGAAAGACTGTAATAATTAGCCTTGCACGAATCCCTCAGAAAAGTTAGCGATTCTCTAACCTCATGGAAAGATTTTTTTAAGGTTTCATATTTCTTCTCTAAATCCAAATTTCGTGAAAGGGCTTCTTCTAATTTAGATTGGAGCGTCCGATTCTCCTCATGGAAAAGCAGGGCCTCCCTCTCCTTTAACCTTCCCTTGATCTTCACCACCTCGGTTTGTTCGATCTGGGACTCTAAGAGGCGAATCCGCTCTAAGGCCTCCTCTCTTTCCCTTAAGGCTTTGGTCAAGGCCTCTTTCACCTGCCTCAATTCCTGCTGAAGCTCCTTAATCTTCTCCAAAGCATCAGCATTCTCCTCTTGGAGATAGATCGATTCAGATTGAAGTTCTTTCAGTTTTTGAAATTCCTTTCTCATCCCCTCCAATTGATGCTGCAATGCCTGATTCTCATGGGTCAATTGTTGGATGCTCTTTTGGGAAGAAATGAGATCCACTTCCAATGCCCTTTTAACCTGGGCAGATTGGAGAAGCTGTGAATGAAGATCTTCAATCAATTTCAGGACATCCAAATTTGGCTCGGACTCTATTTTTTCCTGAAAAGATTCAAAGACCTCTCCCTTTTCGAGCCTATGAGAATGTTCATTTTCTAATACATGATCAGAGGACCCCCTAAGGGGAGGGGATTCCATTTCAAGGGGGAGGGAAAAGGGCACCTCCTTCTTTTTCATCCTTGGCATCTTCTCAGCCACATTGGTATCAAATCCATCCGCTGCAATGGCCTGGCTTCTTAGCTTCATTCACTCTCCTCCTTTACCCTTCAGTCTCCTTCCTCTCCTTTCGGATTCAAAGAGGTAGGGAAGGAGGTTATTTAATTCTCTCCCTCATGTACTCATCCATCACTTTTAACATTTCAATAATCTTTTCAACCTCTGCTTTTACCCGATTGACCTCTTCAAGGATTCGATTGGCCTTTTTCATATCAAATTCCAATGCCGATCGGATGGTTAGCGATGACCGAAGCTCCGAATAGAGCGTGTCGATCCTTTCGACCAAATCATCCTTTTTGGATTCCTCCATCGATCTCTTTAAAGAAGTGATCGCACGAGGTTCAGAAACATCCCATGGCCTCTCAACCACCTCTTTATTCAGGGTATTGGGGAATTTTTGTGCTACATTGTTGGTGAATTCATCCGACATGATCAGCTCCTTTCAGTCCTAATATTTCATCGATCAAGTTTTGAATATCCATAGCCCCTTTTGAGGATTGAGCAAATAAAAAGATTGGGGTCCCTTGGCTAGTG
>JBBIRT010000007.1:0-46658 GCA_037441725.1 Deltaproteobacteria bacterium
ATGGAGGTCCGAATGGCAATAACCCGTATAGACATACCTGACGAGCACTTCTTTTTCTTTCGGGGGCTCTAATTCTAACTCCTCAATACTATAAGGTTTGTTTATCTCCCTTAAAACTGCCCCTTTGATTTTCATGCCGAAATTCCTCCTTTCCAAGGATAGTTTTGGATGATCGAATTACAGTTTATGCACTTATGAGGGGATCTTATTAATTTAAATGTTCATTTATTTGAGCAAAAATATTTTTTTTTGTCAATGTAAAAATGCAATCGAGTGTAATACCTTACTGAATGTGGTAGAATAAGCTCATCCGAAAGAAATGGTACCCAAAATCCCTACAAGTGAATCATTTAGATACGGAGGGGGAATCCGAATACAAATTAAATGGGTAATTAAAGGAGATAGTAAAAACCTTATTTGAAATTTAAAAAAACTCATGAAGCAGGTTGGATGCAATAGATGAGGCATTCGGGGTCGGGGATATTTAATGACTTTCCCATAAAGTAGGCCACTGCCGGGCATCCTCCATGACAGGATTCATAACGGAAACAGGATTCACAGGATCGGACCCTCAGGGTCCTCAACAAGTTAAATCCATGGGCCTGAGACCATATCTCATTTAGAGTTTGGTTGAGGATGTTTCCGCCATAGAAAAGTGAATCCTGAAGAAAGGCGCATGGGTAGACGTGTCCTTCCGGGTCAAGGCAACAGGTAAATTTGGCCGCTCCACAGAGATTTAACCCCAACCCCTTTCTCTTCTCGTCCTCCAGTGAGAAAAAGGAGTCCCCAGTGGCCACATCTTTATGATCTGAAAGCCATTGAGAAAAGTCTTTGAGTTCTTCTCTTCCGAGACGGAGAGATTCCCAAGCTTCCTTTCCCCTACCGGCTGGGCGAAATCTGGATATCCTCAGTTTTGCCCCATGATCTTTGGCAAAGGAATAAAGGTTAGAGATCTCTGGAAAGTTTAGTCTTGTAAGGACGGTATTGATGCTGAAGGGGATCTCCTTCGAATTCAATCGATCCAAGGTCTTGACGATCTGCCGATAGCTTCCCATTCCCCGAATCAGATCATTGGTTTTTGGACTCCCTCCATCCATACTCACTTGAAGATAGACCATCTCCCTTTGCTTAAGAAAATCCAGTGAATCATCATTGAGATAGGTCCCATTCGTGCTGATACAGGTGACTAGGTCGTGACGGTGACAGGCATTGAGAATCGAAAGAAAATCTTCCCTTAAAAAGGGTTCTCCACCGCCAAAATTGACTTGAAAGACCTGATTGGAAGCTAGCTGGTCAATCACATATAGGCATTCTTCATAGGTCAGCTCTTCCCCTTTGTCCTGACCCGAGTTTGATAGGCAATGGATGCAGGAAAGATTGCATCGACGTGTAATTTCCCATGTTACATTGACCGGGGCTGAAAGCCCATTATGGATCTCCCAGTGTTTCAATGATCAGTCCTTTATTCACAAGTCTTGAAAGGAGGGTTTCGATCGCTTTTAATAGATCTTCGTTCATCTCTTTGCGGGCTTTCAACCTCTCATGATCAAGCCATTCGCTGAGTGTGAATCTCCCTGAAAAAAAATCAGGTCTTATCCATTGACCAGAATAGACAAAGGTTAACTTTGGCCCATTCCGGCTGTAAAAGAGAAGACCAAATTTTTCTTTTCGGACCCGAACCCCCAGTCGTAATCGATAAGCTTGATCCATCAATGATTTCGAATGATCCACTTCTTATTTCTTAATAAACACCACAAATCCCATCAACAAAGATCTCTTCAATATTAATCTCCTCAAGGATTTTGGGTTCCGTCTCTTTGGAGTCGCATTGTGTCATCTCAAAATCTTGCCTTGTCTCCATTCAGTCATTCTCCCTTCTCATTCACCTTTTAGAAAGGTATAGATTTCCATATTCGATCCATCTCTGAAAATGCAATTTATTTTAACATATGGCCTTCTTTTTAGCTATAAAACGGATCACATCATGGCCTTCATAATCCTTCGGATGTCGTCGGCCGTCATATCCCTCGGATTCCCCTCATAAGAGATATCGTTTAATGCCCACTTAATGGTATGTTCAATATCCTTATCGGTGAAATTGAACTGTTTAAGAGAGATATTGGTAATTCCAATATCATTCCGAAGTCTTTCAATCTCCTCCAGAGCGCGATCCGCGGCTTGTACCTTCGTCAGGCCTCTGGTGTCCACCCCCATTGCTTGGGCAATCTCAGCAAATTTTTCTGGACAGGCTACCACATTGAACCTTTCAACAGGCAAACACATAATAGCATTCGTCAGCCCATGATGGGCATCTTTAATGACAGAGACCATATGGGCTAAGCCATGGACCATTCCCATCGATCCTCCCATGTTGTAGCTCATGGAGGCAATGCTCTGTGCCCATGCCATATTTTCAATAGCCTTATCGTTTCTTGGATTGGCGTAGGCCTCTCTTAAATTCTCAGAAATTAACTTAATTGCCCTCAGGCCAGTCGCATGGGCAACTGGGAAATTTAATCGGTTGATAAATGGTTCTACTGCATGGCAAAGTGCATCAAACCCACTCCAGGCAACCATATGGTTGGGTTGCAATCGCATTAAAAGAGGATCATCAATCCCTACTGAGGGAGAGACTCCCGGGACAATCAAAATCAACTTGTACACCCAATCGCTGTCATTGATAATAGAAAAGGCTGTTCCACTTGCCCCTGTTCCTGTAGTGGTATTGATGGCCACCTGAGGAATATTCACTGTCTTGAGGGTAGGTGTTTTATTGAGAAAGGTGGCAAACTCCTTTAAATTGGTTTCTGCTCCTTCGTTGGTTGCTAAGATTCTGACTGCCTTGCCTGCGTCATGAGCACTTCCTCCCCCCACGCTCACCACCCCATCACATTTGGCTTCTGCATAGACCTTATAAGCCTCTTTGACTTCGTAATCTTTTGGGTTAGAGGTCACCCTATTAAAGATGGTATAAGAGATCCCAGCAGCCTTCAGCACCCCCTCAACGGCCTCTATAATGCCTGTTCCTTTCAGCCCTGTTGTAATCAGCAGGGCATTCTTGATCCCATAGTTTTTACATTCTACTCCTGCCATTTCATAGGCACCCCATCCTACAATCAATCTCGAATGTTGATGCACATAAAGTAGAGGAAACTGTCTGATCTGTTTGCTAATCATATGCCCCTCCTTTCTTTAATTATTTCTGATCTTTACTCCTTCAGAATAAAGCTGTATGTTTATAAGAATAATCTAAAGATTTGTCAATAGAATCAGGAAGAAGGCTCAGAAAGATTTAAAGATTTTTATTTATTTGATTCTCTTGACAGGGTTTAATTAATTGGGTATATAAAAGTTTAACAAATGTTCGTTAAATATAGTATGTAGAATATGATTAAGTTTCAAACTCCAATTCAAACTCAAATTAAAAATAGTGATTTGGTCGAAAAAAAGCGACTCCAGATTGCCAAAGGAGCCTCAACCTTATTCATTAAAAAGGGATATCAGCAGACCAGTATGCGGGAGATCTCTCAGGCCACCGGTCTTACGATTGGAAATCTTTATGATTATATTACTAAAAAAGAGGACATTCTCTATCTGGTCTTTGATGTTTTCCATTCCATCTGGGGAAGCCGATTGGAAGAAGAGGGGATATTCAAAATTGAGAACCCAGTTAAGCAATTAGAGATGGCTATTCAAAAGATGCTCGATCTTGTGAATCAACATCGAGATATGGTTCTCCTGATGTATACCGAGAGTAAATTGTTACCGAGAGATTATTTGAAAGTGATTCTGAAAAAGGAGAGCAAACTGGTCCAATGTTTTGAAAAGATTCTGAAAAAGGGGGTGAAAGAGGGGGTGTTTAAGATCAAGGATCCTTTTTTTATGGCGAACCTCATTGTCTACTTGCTCTCCCTTGAACCCTTGAGGGGCTGGAACCTAAGAAGAACTTATAAGGAAGTCGAGATTAACCAAAATTTAATTGAATTTATAATTCATTCTGTTATGCAATAAATTTTCTCAATGAGAGCAAACCAAAATTATGGGAGGGACACCAACCATGCCAGATATCTTGGATGTTATCACCAGTCGAAAGAGTATCAGGAGATATAAACCTGATCCCATTCCAGATGAAATTCTGGATAAAGTTTTAGAGGCTGCCCGTTGGGCCCCTACAGGTGAAAATTACCAGCCCTGGCGATTGATTGTGATCAAGAATCCTGAAACAAAAAACAAGATTGGAAACCTTGCCAAACTTGGCAGTGGATCACGGATGACAGCCTGGTATTGCCTGGGGGAGATGCAAAGAAGATTTGAGGAGATTCAGGATCCTGTCAGGAGGGCAGAAGTCTTGAGATTCATGTATTCAGGAGAGGTTTCGGAATTTGCCAAACAGGCACCAGTCATCATCGCTGTGATTGGGACCCTCATGGAGGGATCAGTGGATGTTCCTTATGATCTATCGGCCTGCATTGAAAACATGCTTTTAGAAGCGCACTCCCTTGGTCTGGGGGCTTGTTGGGTCCATGGACCGGTGGCCAGTACCCGGGATGCTGCCAAATTTAAAAAGATATTAAAAATCCCTACAGGGATGGGAGAGTATAAGGTCATTGCCTATGTGGCATTAGGCTGGCCTGCTGAGGCCCGTAAACATCCAAGACCCAAGAAACCCCTTGAAGATATTGTCTATTGGGAAGAATTTGGGAGGAAAGAGAGAAGCTAAATGGACCGAATAGAATATTTCAATGAGATGTTGGTTAGGTTAGAGGAGCTCCTTTTCCATGAGCTCTCAGGGTGTGCTGCATGGAAGGTTGAGCTGGTAGGAGTCGATTTCATTCAGTCAAAAAAGATTGATGGAAAAAACGAAGAAGAGATCATCCGGAATTGTATTCAAGAGATTACTGGAAATGGATTGGTTGAGGAGATGGTCTTTTCTATTGGCGGGAAAGGAGTTTTACTCAACCTGAAGATGAAAGGTTGTCTTCACCTTCCCAAAGAGATTCGTCTCAAGAAGGATGGAGTGGCTCCTTACATTTGTCCCATTGCAAATATGATTTTGGATCAACTGATTGAAAAGTTGAAATATGAAACCACCTATCTGGCAAAGCTTAACATCGATGAGACAACGAGAGAATGTAAGGTAAAATGTGCGATCTATAAAACCCCCGAGATGATTGGGGTCGTCTCCGATTGGACTAAAGAAGAGTTATAGGTAAGTTTCGAGAAACTCCAATAGATTGGTTAGTCGGTCATCTCTCACCGACCTGTTCGGAATCCTGGATTGATCTTTTGGAAAGGGGAGGGGATATATTTCCTAATTTCAATAAGGAGGAAGCCGTGATTAAAGGAATCGCTCATATTGGAATCGCTGTTGAGAATCTTGAGAAGGCAAGAGATCTTTATAAGAACGTATTTGGACTGGAAAGTTCGGAGCCTGAACACTTTGGAGAGCTTATCTTTTCATTCGTTCCTGTGGGGAAGACTCATGTCGAGCTATTGGAGTCTACCACACCGGATGGGGTGATCAAGAAATTTATTGAGAAGAGGGGGGAAGGAGTTCAACATCTTGCCTTTGAGGTGGAGGATATTGAGGCTGAGTTGAGCTCGTTGAAGTCAAAAGGAGTCCAATTGATCCATGAAAAACCGTACCCCAATGCCCATGGGGATCTGGTGGCCTTTCTCAATCCAAAAAGTACCCAGGGAGTCTTAATTGAGCTGATCCAAAAGATGAGTCCGAAAAAGGAGTAAGGAAAAGATGTCTCAGAAATCGATGGATGAAGAGCTTCTGAAGTTGGCCCAAATGGAAGAGAAGGCTCGGCTTGGAGGTGGGGCCGAAAAATTAGACCAACAAAGGAAGTTAGGAAAATTGACTGCTCGAGAGAGGATTGACTATCTCCTTGATCCAGGAAGTTTTGTAGAGTTGAACATGCTCGCCGAGCATCAATGTTATGATTTTGGGATGGAGAAGAAACGATTTCTTGGGGATGGAGTGGTCACAGGTTATGGGACGGTGAACCATCGTAAGGTTTTTATTTATTCTGAAGATGCTACGGTTTTAGGAGGGTCTACAGGAAAAGTTCATGGGGCAAAGATTCATTCCATCTTGAAATTGGCAAGGGAGGCCATGGTTCCTGTCATCTGCCTCAATGACTCAGGGGGAGCAAGGATCCAGGAGGGGATGGATAATGTCTATGGGATCACCCAGATCTTCTATCAAAATGTCATGAACTCAGGGGTCATCCCTCAGATCGCTGCGATCATGGGAGATTGCACAGGAGGGTCAGCCTATTCGGCAGCCCTTTGTGACTTTATCTTTCAGGTAGAGAAGACTGCGCATGTTTTTATCACCGGACCTGCCGTAATCAAAGAGGTCACTGGAGAGGTGGTTTCCTTCGAAGACCTGGGTGGGGCAAAGGTTCACAGCACTCGCTCAGGGGTAGTCCATTTTACAGCCAAGAACGATCAGGGTTGCCTTGACCTCATCAAGAGACTTCTCAATTTTCTTCCCCAAAACAATCTTGAAAAGCCTCCAGTATCTCCTTCTTCTGATCCAATCGATCGGGAGGTACCAGAGTTGATTGAGATCGTTCCCACCGATATGAAAAAGTCTTATGATATGAAACGGGTGATCAGGACCATTGTGGATGAGGGAGACTTTTTTGAAGTGGCCCAAGACTATGCTAAAAATATTATCACTGGATTTGCTCGAATGGCTGGAAAAGTGGTTGGCATTGTTGCCAATCAACCTCAGGTCTTTGCAGGATGTATTGATATCAATGCCTCGGATAAGAGTTCCCGTTTTATTCGAACCTGTGATGCCTTCAATATTCCTCTCCTCACCCTGGTCGATGTCCCTGGTTTTCTTCCGGGGACAAATCAGGAATATGGCGGAATCATCCGTCACGGAGCAAAGATGCTCTATGCCTGGGCAGAGGCTTCGGTTCCTAAAATATCCTGCATCATCCGAAAGATGTATGGGGGATCCATTCCAGCCATGGGAGTTCATCAAATCGGTTTTGATCAAGTCTTTGCATGGCCTACAGCTGAAATGCAAATGGTTGGGGCTGAAGCTGCCGTACAGGTCTTATATGGGAAGGAACTTAAGACAGTGAAAGAGCCAGAAAAATTTATTGCCGAGAAGGTGAGAGAATATCAGGAGACCTATTTAACCCCTTATCACTCTGCATCTCGATTGGTTATCGACGCAGTCATTCACCCCAAAGATACACGTAAGAGAATGATTAGCGCCCTTATGATTTTAGAAAATAAGAAGGAACCGGCTCCGGCCTGGAGAAAACATGGGAACATGCCTACTTAATTCCTCCCTTATCCTTATTAAATAAGTGAGGAGGAATAAGGGATAATGTCAAAGAGGAGGTTAAATGGCTTCATTGGATGAAATCCAAAAGGAGAAGGAACGGTGGGAAAAGATGGTGTTGGCCAAAAATCCAGTCCCCCCAGCTACGACCACTTCCGGTTTAGATTTGGATGTAATCTACACGCCCTCCGATCTTGAAGATTTTGACTACCTTCGAGACCTTGGATTTCCAGGTGAATTTCCCTTTACCAGAGGGGTTTACCCCACCATGTACCGTGGAAATCTTTGGTCTATGCGACAATACGCAGGCTTTGCTGATGCAGAAGAATCCAATAAAAGATTTAAATATCTGCTGAGCCAGGGGCAGACGGGATTGAGTGTGGCCTTCGATCTTCCAACCCAGATGGGATTCGATTCTGACCATCCCATGGTGAAAAATGAGGTCGGAAGGGTGGGGGTGGCGGTCGATACTCTGAAAGATATGGAGATCCTGTTTGAGGGGATTCCTTTGGACAAGATTACTACTTCCTTTACTATCAATGCAACGGCTGCCATCATCCTTGCCATGTACCTTACCGTCGCTGAAAAACAGGGGATCCCTGCAGAAAAGGTTGGAGGAACCTTACAGAATGAAATCCTGAAGGAATATATTGCCCGAGGGACTTATATCTTTCCTCCTCGGCCTTCTCTCCGATTGGTCGTGGATGTTATCGATTTTTGTAAAGATCGTGTTCCTCGGATGAATACCATTAACTTTTCAGGATACCATGTGAGAGAGGCTGGTGCAGATGCTATCCAGGAAGCTGCCTACTGTCTTTCAAGTGCCATCACCTATGTGGAAGAGGTGCTTAAAAGGGGAATTGGCATTGATGATTTTGCCCCCCGAATCGCCTTTCATCTTATCGTTGGCTTGGATTTCTTTGAAGAGATTGCCAAGATTCGGGCTACCCGAAGGCTCTGGGCAAAGATTGCCAAAGAGAGATTCAAGGCAAAAAATCCAAGGTCAATGATGCTTCGTCTTTTTTGTGGGTCCTCCGCTCGAGAAGCCACTCTAAGAGAACCCCTCAATAATATTATCCGGGCAACGATCGATATGATGGGAATAGTTTTCGCAGGGGCTCAATCCGCAAGCATCCTGAGTTACGATGAAGCCTATACCATCCCGACTGAGGAATCTGCCTTAATTAGTTTGAGAACTCAACAGATCATTGGATATGAGACGGGAATAACCAAAGTCGTTGATCCCCTCGGTGGATCCTATTACTTAGAGAATCTGACCAACAGGATGGAGAAAGAGATCAAGGCCTTGATTGATGAGATCGATTCTGAAGGGGGGATGCTCCGTTGTATTGAAACAGGTCGGATTCAAAATGATTTATTAAAAAAGGCTTACAAGTCGGATAAGAAGAAACAGAATGGAGAAGTAGTGGTCTTTGGGGTGAACAAGTTCGTTGATGAAAAAAAGAGGGACGAGGAGATCATCCTCACCCAGATTGATCCCGACCTTTCAAAGAGGCAGATCCATCGACTTCAACAGGTGAGATCAAAAAGAAATGATCGAAAGGTGAGGGAGGCTTTGAATGTCTTGAAAGAGAAGGCCAAAGGCACTGAGAACCTAGTTCCCTTTATCCAAGAGGCGGTCAGAGAATACGCGACAGTGGGTGAGATCTGTAATACGTTGAGAGAAGTCTTCGGAGAGCATCAGGAATCAGTGGTGCTTTAAAGGAGCGAGAAAGATGGCGGTTCGTGTTTTAATTGCAAAACCAGGGCTTGATGGACATGATAAAGGTGCCAAGACCGTGGCCATGGCCCTCAAAGATGCAGGGATGGAGGTGATCTATACAGGACGGCGCCAAAGTATAGATCAGATTATTCATACAGCGATTCAAGAAGGAGTCGATATTATTGGATTAAGCATCCTCTCAGGCGTCCACCTTGAGATCACAGGGGAGTTATTAGAGAGGATGAGGGAAAAAGGGATTGAATCCATCCCTGTAGTGGTGGGAGGGGTGATTCCAAAAAAAGACATCCCCATCCTCAAGGGGATGGGTGTGGAGGAAGTCTTTCCCATTGGTTCCACCTTTGAGGAGATAATTCAGGGAATAGAAAAGATCGTCGGCAGGAAATCTGGAGATTTATGAATCAGGAACTAAGAATTGGTCAAAGGGCTGAGATATCAAAGAAGATCACGGAGAGTGATCTCACCCTGTTTGCAGCTGTCACAGGTGACTTCAATCCAGTCCATTTCGACCCCATCTATGCGGCACAAACAAGGTTTAAAGAGAGAATTGTCCATGGGATGGTCCTCGCAGGTTTGATCTCCGGGGTGATCGGAATGAAACTTCCGGGACCTGGAACAATCTACCTTCAGCAAACCCTCCAATTCATAGCTCCTGTAAAGGTAGGAGAGGTGGTGACGGCAAGCGTTGAAGTGATCGAACTTCTTGAAAAGGATCGGGTGCGACTGAAGACAACGTGTATCAAACAGGATGGGGGGGTGGCCCTTGAAGGGGAAGCCCTTGTCATTGCCCCCAAGAGTGGGAGGTAAGATTTGGAGACGGTTATCCTTGAATATGATGGGCCGATTGGGATCCTAAAATTTAATCGTCCAGAGGTCCTCAATGCCCTCAACCGTCAGGTCTTCTCCGAATTGATGTCTGTCTTGTCTCGGATTGAAAGAGAGAGGTTCCTGAAGGTATTAATCTTGACAGGGTCAGGGGATAAAGCCTTTGTGGCAGGGACAGACATTACAGAGATGGAGAACCTATCCTGCTTCGAAGCGAGGGAGTTTGCTCTTCTTGCTCGTCAGGCCATTGATAAAATCTATAGTCTGGATTGCCCTGTGATTGCAGCGATTAATGGATTTGCCTTGGGAGGTGGATGTGAAGTGGCCCTGGCCTGCGATATCCGAATCGCCTCTGAGAAGGCAAAATTGGGGCAGCCAGAAACAAACCTGGCCATCCTTCCTGGATCAGGAGGGACTCAGAGACTTCCTCGATTGATCGGTCTTTCGAAGGCGAAGCAGTTGATCTTTACGGGGGAAATCATTGATGCAAAGAGGGCCCTTGAACTTGGCCTGGTAGATCTCGTCGTTCCTCATGATCAATTGATGACAGAAGCGAAGAAAATGGCTTCCACAATTTCCAATAAGTCTAAAATCTGTCTGGTCCTGGCAAAGTCTGCGATCAATCGTGGTTGGGATATGGATTTAAAAACAGCCCTAGATTATGAGATCGAGTGCTTTTCGCAATGTTTTGCGACAAAGGATCAGAAGGAAGGAATGAGGGCGTTTTTAGAAAAGAGGAAGCCAAATTTTAAAGACGAATAGATCGCTAAAGGAGAGGAGAGATGGATATCCAACGAATCTTCATTCAGGGGGCAGGGACCATGGGAAGTGGCATTGCTCAGGTTTCTGCTCAGGCAGGTTTTAAAGTGATCCTGATGGATTTAAGTAGAGAATTAGTTCAAAGGGGAATGAGCTCCATTGAGAAGAGCCTCCAGCGGGGAATTGAGAAGGGAAAGATGAAATCAGAAGAAAAGGCAGCAATCCTTTCCAGGATTGTAGCCGTTACAGAGGTTGAGGAGGCGAAAAAGGCAGACCTGGCTATTGAAGCCGTCTTTGAAGACCTGGAAATTAAAAAGAAGGTTTTTAAGACATTGGATGAGATTTGTCCTCCCCATACCCTCTTAGCCTCCAATACCTCTGCCCTTCCAATTGCAGCCATGGCCTCTGCTACTAAAAGACCAGATAAGGTCTTGGGGCTTCATTTCATGAATCCTGTGCCGGTCATGCGAGGGGTTGAGATCATCCGGGCAATGACCACTTCGGATGAAACGATGAGGTTAGGAAGAGAATTTATTAAACGATTGGGGAAAGAGGTGGTTGAAGCAGTCGATTATGCAGGTTTCATTGTTAGCAGGATCTTAGATGCCATGCTTAATGAAGCGGTCAGATGTGTGATGGATGGGAACAGGCCAGAAGAGGTCGATAAGGCAATGAAGATCTGTACCAATTTCCCTATGGGTCCGTTGGAGCTGATCGATTTGGCCGGGGCCGATATTGTGCTCCATGGTCTTGAAACCATGGAAAAGGATTTTGGAGATCGATTTCATCCTGCGCATCTGCTTCTTCAGATGGTTCGTGCCGGACATTTAGGAAGAAAGAGTGGAAAAGGATTTTATAATTATAATTAATTTAAGGATCAGATGTAGGACAGGGGTTAAATGATGAAGACGATGGATCTCTTTAGTTTAAAAGGGAGGACAGCGATTGTAACAGGTGGGGCAAAGGGACTAGGTTTACAGATGGCCTTAGGGTTGGCTGAAGCTGGAGCTGATGTCGTCCTCTGTTCCAGAAAATTGGAGCGATGTCAAGAGGCCGCACGACAGATTGAATCATTAGGGGTAAAGGCATTGGCCCTTCGTTGTGATATAACCCATACGGATGAGGTGGATCAGGTTGTAAAGGAGACTTTAAAAGAGTTTGGAAAGATCGATATCCTGATTAATAATTCGGGAAGAACCTGGGGAGCTCCTGTTGAAGAGCTTAAGGTTGAAGATTGGAAAAAGGTGATTGATTTAAATATCACCGGAACATTTCAGTTTACCCAAAGGGTCGGGAGAGAGATGATCCGGCAGGGAGGTGGAAAGATCATCAACATCGCCTCTTATGCAGGGTTAATCGGGACGGATCCTGACTATTTGAACGCGATTGCTTACAATACAAGCAAGGGAGCACTTATTGCTTTTACAAAAGACCTTGCAGTGAAGTGGGCGAAATATGGGATCTATGTCAATGCCATTTCTCCCGGCTGGTTTGTTACTGAGATGACAAAATGGAGTACAGAACATCAAGGAAAGAAGATGATGGATCGCCTCCTCATTAAGAGATTTGGGGGGGAGAATGATCTGAAAGGATCAGTGGTCTTTCTTGCTTCAAAGGCATCGGATTATATGACAGGCCACATTCTTTGTGTAGATCTAGGTCTTCCACCAATCTAACGGGAAAACATAGAAAATTAAGAAAAGAGGTTAAAATGGATAAAAAGGATATTGTGATGGTCAGTGCGGTGAGGACTCCTTTTGGCCGATATGGGGGATCGTTAAAGGAGTTTGATTACTTTGATCTTGGTGCCATTCCCATGAAGGAGGTTTTAAGAAGGGTAGGTCTGGAGCCAGGGATTGTCAATGAGGTCTTCTGGGGAGTTGGAGATACCTCTGTCTGTAAAGATGTCTATACGCCTGTAGCCGCCAGACAGACTTTACTCAAAGCAGGATTGCCTCCTGAAACACCTTCAATCAGTCTGGATAAGGCCTGTGTTTCAGCTATGTCAGCGATCAAACTTGGGGCTATGGCTATCAGACTTGGTGAAATTGAAGTCGCCCTTGGAGGGGGAGCAACTTCCTTCAGTCAAGAACCATTAATTGTCAGGGGGCTCAGGTTTAGTGGTTTTCGGCTCGGGGATGTGAAGATGGAAGATCCCCTATTCGAATTAGGCTATAAAGACTACAATCCTGTTTCCGTGGATACAGATCATGTTGCTGAGGAATATGGCATCTCAAGAATGGAGCAGGATGAGTGGGCATTGAGGAGTCACCAGAATTATGGCAAGGCATGGAAAGAAGGGAAATTTAAAGATGAGATCATTCCTCTCCCTATTTCCCAGAAAGGGAAAGAACCTTACCTCCTTGAGATCGATGAGCAGTATCGTGAAGATACCACTCTCGAGAAGCTCTCTAAGCTGAAACCGATTTATGGATGCAAGGCCATCACGGCAGGCAATGCCCCAGGCCTCAATGATGGTGCCACTGCCATCCTGATCATGACCCGGGAGAAGGCTGAAAAACTTCATTTAAAACCCATTGGAACGATTGTGGCCATGACCTCCATCGCCATCCATCCGAATCGGATGCCCGAAGGTCCTGGGGTGGCTATTCAAAAGGTTCTGGATCTGGCCAAGATTAAATTGGATCAAATTGATGTGATCGAGATCAATGAGGCCTTTGCAGCCGTCCCTCTCGTGAGTATTGAGCTTCTCTGCAAACGGGATAAGGGTTTATCAAAAGAGATACAGAAGAAGACAAATATTAATGGAAGTGCGATCGCCATTGGTCACCCCAACACCGCCAGTGGTGCCAGGATCATGATGACCCTAGCCTATGAATTGAGAAGGCGCAAAGGAGGGTATGCTGTTGGTGCCATCTGTGGGGGACTGGCCCAGGCGGATGCCTGTGTCATTCGATATGAGGAATAGTTCAATGCGGATTCATATTTCTGAGGATCAAAAACAACAGATTGAAAGGGTAAGGGCCATTGCTAAAAGGATTGCTATACGGAACCGGGAGATCGACTAGACATCCGAATTCCCTTGGGACATCTTTCATACCTTTAGAGAAAATCATGTATTAGATCTTCCTATTCCTTTGGAATTTGGAGGGGGTGGGGCCCATAGTCTCACCTGTTGCCTCGTGCTGGAGGAGATTGCTCGTTTTTCTCCTGCCTCTGCCCACATGCTTGCAGGACACTGGTTAGGTTATACTCCTCTTGAACTGTTTTGTAATCCCCGTCAGAGAGAAAAATATTTTCCAAGACTTCGATCTGAGATGGCAGCCTTCTCCCTCACCGAGCCATCAGCAGGTTCTGATGCAGGTGGCGTGATCACAGAAGCCCGAAAGGAAGGAAATCATTTTATCCTGAACGGAACAAAGATTTACTGTACCCAGGGACATGTGGCTAGTGTGATTACCGTATTTGTAAAAACGGATCCTCAGAGGGGGGTCAAAGGATTGAGCGCCTTTATCATTGAAAAGGAGTTTTCTGGTTTCTCCATTGGAAAGATAGAGGATCAAATGGGTATGCGGGGGACTCCTGCAGCAGAGCTGATTTTTCAGGATTGTTTAGTTCCTGAGGAAAATCTTCTTGGGCAGGAAGGAGAGGGATTTAATATTGCCATGCAAACCCTGGATCGGACCAGGCCAAAGGATGCAGCCATCTCCGTTGGAATCGGCCAGGGTGCCTTGGATTATGCTTTAGAGTATGTCAAAAAGGGCAGATTAATGACAGAGCCCTTAACAAAATCACAAGGGGTCCATTTCTTATTGTCTGATATGGCCATTGCCATTGAGGCGGCAAGGTTATTGGTCTATGAGGCAGCCTCCTTTATTGATGAAGGAAAAGTCAGCACCAAGCATTCAGCCATGGCAAAATGTTTTGCCACCGATATGGCCATGAGGGTCACAGATCAAGTCCTGGACATCTTAGGGGCTGAAGGATTATTGGGAGAACATCCCATCGAGATGTTTATGCGAGATGCCAAATTGTTACAAATCCTTGAGGGGACCAATCAAATCCAGAGGGTAATCATCTCCCGACATCTCTTGGGATGAAATTCTTTATTTGAATTTTTTAAAATTTATTTGATGAGCCATTGGGGAGATAAACCGGTGGAATTTGAACTGACCGAAACTCAAAAGGATATTCAGAAGGCAGCCAGGGAGTTTGCTGAAAAGGAATTTGATTCTGACCTGGCATTAGAGTTGGAGAAGGAACAGAAGTTTCCAAAATCGATTTTTGAAAAGGCCTGTCAATTGGGTTTCATTGGAATCGAATATCCTGAATCCTATGGGGGGCAATCTTTTGGTCTATTTGAAGACATTCTGGTCATTGAGGAATTTACTAAAAAGGACTCAGGGATCGGTATTGCTCTAAGCCTAACGGATTTAGGAGCCTCCGTCCTCCTGAAACACGGGGATGAAAAGCAGAAGAGAGAGCTATTAATTCCAATCACCCAGGGGAAAGGGTTCCTACCTGTGGCCCTTCTTGAGTCAATGGATGGGGAAGGCCAGACCCCGATGATCATCAAGAGACGAGATGGATCAGGAGGATATCTCATCTCCGAGGGAAAGTCATGGGTAACGTATGGCTCCCTCAGCCAATTCATTATTGTTCTAAATAGAGGGTCAAATTTTGGTTTGTTGATAGAGAAGGGTTGGAAGGGAGTGAAGATCACCGGGTTGAAGAAGCTGATGGGCATGAGGATTTCTCCAACCGATGAAATGGTGTTCAATCAGGTGGAGATTCCAGAGGGCAACGCCCTTCCAAATTCGATGGAGGAACAAGATCCCCTCTCAACCTACCTTCAGGTCTATCGAATTAAGACCTCTGGCCAGGCCTTAGGAATTTCTCAGGGGGCATTTGACCAGGCCTTAAAGCACGCAAAGGAGAGGGAACAATTCGGCCGAAAGATTGCACAGTTTCAAGGCATCCAATTTATGTTGGCTGATCTCTATACCCAGATTGAAGCTGCAAGAAATCTTGTTTATCGAGCCGCATGTGGATATGATGCGAAATCTCCAGACTTAGAGAAGCTCTCTTTGGTTACAAAACTCTTTACAACCGAGGTTGCTGTTAAAACAACGATTGATGCCATTCAGATTCATGGAGGTGTGGGATTAATGAAGGAGTATTCGATGGAACGAAGGCTAAGGGATGCAAAGACCATCCAAAATCTTAAAGAGTCTAATTTAGTTCAGAGGGCATTGATTTCCAGGAAAATTGTCTCAATATAATTGGGCAAATTTAAAAGTACAAAGAGAAGAGGCATGCAATAAGGATCGTTCAACTTCGTTTCAGTTTAAATCTAAATTAAGAAGGAGGAGTTATGATTATTGACGTTCATAGGCATATGGTGGTTCATGGGACTGTACAGGGAGATTACATCCGAGGAGCACAGAAGAGTTTTAGCATGATGTACAGAAAGGTGCACAATGTGGAGATCAGTGAAAGGGATTTTACAGAAAAGGTGATCCGACCTCTCATCGATCCCAATGCGGATAATATCGTTGAGGAGATGGATAAGGCAGGTGTGGACAAGACGGTAATATTCGCAGTGGATTATGGCCTACTCCTCGGAGAGCCTCCTGTTCACATCTTTGATCAAAATAAGTTATATGCCAATGCCGCCAAAAGACATGAGGGCCGACTTATCCCTTTCATTGCCATTGATCCTCGAAGGAAGGGCGCTTTGAAGCATTGTGAACAGGCTTATTATGAATGGGGGATGAAAGGGTTTAAGCTCCATGCTGGGGTAGGTTATATGCCAGATGATCCAGCTGTTTACTGGATCTATGAAAAAGCGGCCGAATGGAAGATCCCTGTAATGGTGCATACCGGTGGGGCACCTTCGGGTACTCTTCGGTGGGAGAATTCTCGACCTGCCTATTTTGCCTCAGCAGCAGCCCGTTATCCTGAGGTCAACTTTATCTTTGCTCATGCAGGAGATGTGGGTTGGTGGCAAGAGGCCATGCAGGCGGCAAGCTGGCTGAAGAATGTCTATCTGGATCTATCCATCTGGCAGAAATATTACAAGAAGATGCCCAAATCCGAATTCTACCAATGGCTTCGTAATCTCATCGATTATGTAGGGGCAGAAAAGATTCTCTTTGCTACTGATGCACCTTACCCGAACCTCCTCTGCCCATTAAAGGACTGGGTGAAAGCTTTTAAAGATCCGGATACGGAGATTAAATTTACCCAGGAAGAGAAAGAGATGATCCTTGGGAAAGCTGCCTGTGGCATTCTTGGGATTTCCGTGGAGAAATAAATTTAAGGGTCAATCTCAATAGATGGGCGGTTTGGACAAGCGAGAGCCTATCAACCTTTGACAATCTTATGTTCCTTTCCAAACTTCTATAGGAGGAGAAATGGGAGATTTATTAAAAGGGAAAGTGGCGGTAGTGACTGGATCAGGTCAAGGGATAGGAAGGGCGATTGCAATCCATATGGCTAAAGAAGGGGCAAAGGTGGTGACCAATAATCGTCGCCGAGGCTCCACAGGGAATGCCATTCTAAATGAATCGATCATCAATTCCCTTAATGAAGAAAAGAGAAAGTGGTTTCAAAAACAAATGGAGGAATCTTCTGGAGATGCAGAAACCACAGCACAGATCATAAAAGATTCGGGTGGTGAGGCCCTTCCCTTCTTTGGTGACATCTCTGATTTTAAGACCGCAGCTAAACTCATCCAGACTACGGTGGATCACTTTGGAAAAATCGATATCCTGGTCAATGTAGCAGGAACTTTTGGGTTCAGTCCTATCTGGGAAATTTCAGAAGAGACATGGGATCGAGTCACCCTTACAAAACCTAAAGGGTATTTTAATACAATTCGGCATGCGGTCCCTCACATGATGAAGCAGCGATGGGGTCGAATCCTAAACTGCACCTCGAGGGCTTTTCTCGGAGATGTTTTAAAACATGCTGAATATTGTACAGCCAATGCTGGGGTGGTCGGTTTGACCAAAGCTGTGGCTATTGAACTCTATCCTTATGGCATTACCTGCAATGCCTTCTCCCCTTTTGCAAGAACACGGGCAGCAGTTGAATTGACCACCTATGATATGGCTGTCAATGAAGAGGATAGCCCATGGATTGATAGAAGATTTTCCTTCCCATTGGACCAAACTCCGAGCCCTGATCATGTAGCGCCATTTGTCACCTACCTGGCCTCTGATGAAGCTGCCCAGATCAGTGGTTCCATCTTCAGCATTGGAGGCAATAGCATTGGTCTATACTCCGAGCCAGAGATAGCCAAAAACCTGATCAAATATGGAGAACCTTGGACCATTGAAGAATTGATTCAACAGGTCCCTCGGGGATTGTTGATGGGTTATCGGAGCATTGCTGAAGTAAATAAATGAATCCTAAATTGAGGGATTCACCTTGCAGTCGAGTCTTATCGATCTATTTCCCAAGGGAGGCAGAGAGTCCTTAAACCCTTTTAGAATGCGATACGTTGAAGATCTGGGCCACGGACCTTGAACTTTCACTATCAGGTGATGATTGAACTGACTTCATAGTTGATTCAATAGATCAAAGGAGATCACTCTAAAAGGCTTTTCGGGCTCCCTGCCCCCCTTGTGAAGGGTAATAAAATCGCTCAATTTAGATGAACGATTTTAAATGAGAATTGCCTCACCCCCCACTGGAGAACAGGGAAAGAAGGTGATTCATATGGACAAGGAGAAAGAAGATGAACTTGAAGAAGCCAAAGAGCTTTTTAAGGAAGGCTTAATCAAGATCTTCAGAGCTGCGAAAAAGGTCACGGAAAAAGTGGTTGAAGGTTTTCGTGAGGGATATGCGAAAGAGGTTAATAAAGATGAGGATGGGAAATCCTGATTTCCCAGTCGCAAATCCCAAACAGGGCCTCAATTTCAATTTTTCAATCCTACCATTGGGTTTCCCCCTTTTTTGTCATTTTTGATATTTGATGCCTATCCCTTCATCACCCCTACCTGAACCTTTCTAAACCTTGCCGGGGAGGCCCCGTGACCGACATGGGCCACCTGTCCAGGTTCTCCTTTCCCACAATTTGGAGTCCCCCACATCTGCCAATGATTCTGATTGGCAATGGCATCACAAGCGTTCCAGAAGGTTGGAGTAATCCCGGTATAGGTGGGATTCTTGATCATCTCACCGATCTTCCCATTTTTAATCTCCCACCCAATCTCAGTCTCGAATTGGAAATTGATCCTTTGATCATCGATCGACCAGCTCCGATTTGTACTTAATAACAGCCCTTCTTCTGTATCTGCAATCATTCCTTCTAAGGTCCATTCTCCAGGTTCTAAGTTAATATTTGTCATTCGGATCAACGGGATTCGATTCCAACCATCTGCCCTCATCGTTCCATTGCTCTCTCTACCAAGATGATGGGCGGTTTCTCTTGAGGTGAGAAGATTGACCAAGATTCCATTGGTAATTATAGGAGTCCTCTGAGCTTTGACCCCTTCATCGTCATAACCAAAGGTTCCTAACCCACCTGGAAAGGTAGCATCAGCAACGATGTTGACTAACTCTGAACCATATTTGAAATGGCCCACCATCTCAGGTTTGATAAAACTGGTGCCTGCATAACTGGTTTCTGTTCCGAGAATTCGGTCCAATTCAATGGGGTGCCCAATCGATTCATGGATTTGAAGGGCCAACTGTGAACTGTCCAATATCAGAGTGGTTATCTTTGATGGGCAGGGTTTGGCTTTCAGGAGTTGAGAGGCCTCCTCAGCCACTCTTTCAGCATGACCAATCAAATCTAATTTTTCAATCCATTCGTAACCTTTGGTGGCAAAATTACCCCGGAAAGAATTTGGATAGGACCGAACCTGAATCTCATCTCCTTCAATGGCTGAGGCTGAAATGCCTGCCCCGCATTCAATAATCTTTTGCTCGATAAAGGAACCGTCGGTTGAGGCAAAGATTTTCTCGGTTTGATAGGTGCTCATGAATGCCTCTGAGATTTTTATCTTTTTATTTTTCTGAAGGATTTCATTCACCTGGAGGAGAAGATTTAGTTTGGTTTCGAGGGCCACTTCAAAGGGATCAATGGAATAAGGGGTCGTATATCGATCGATGACAGAGGGAACAGTTGGATAGTGAATTCCATTCCTTTGGGTCCTTAAGCTGGCCCTGGCTATCTTTAAGGCTTTCCCAAAAACAGCCTCCATTTCTTTCTTGGTAACTTTTGAACTGCAAGCAAACCCCCAGGCCCCATTGGATAGAACTCTTATTCCAAAACCAAAATCCTCATCCCGGGTGAGAGCCTCGACCCTTCCGTTTTTAACCTCAATCTCTTCATTCTGGCGGCGAACGATTCGAATATCCGTATAATCCAATTTCTTCATCTTAGCCAGATCGATAATATTTTGTGTAAGATCCTTCATGATAAGCCTCTTCGCTATTTCAAAAAGGGTTTATGGATTCCTTTTGTTTATACGTTGGAGACCCCTGAAAAATTGAAGCCATCAATTTTAATCGCAGGGGCAACGGTTCCAGTAACAAAACGTCTTGAATAGACCGTTCCCTCAGAACAGATTTTTCTCTCCTTTGAAATCAAACTGACTCGAGAAAGGGCGCTCAAAATCGATTCAGTAAACCTTAAGTTCTTGATGGGGTTTTTGATCTCACCGTCTTCGATTAAAAAAGTCCCATCTCGGGTCATTCCTGTAATGACCGCCTTCATGGGTTCAACCACGTTTGTGTAGTGAAATCGAGTGACATAGATGCCTTTTCGAATGGACTGGATCATCTCTTTAAGAGAAGATTCTCCTCCTTCCATAAAAAGATTTATGGGAATAGGACCTTCTGTGTTGGGCGGGATCAGAGCATGGCCTGTGGAGTCTTTTCCCTCCCTTGTTGCTGTAATGGAATCATAGCTAACCCCTTTGGCCACACCTCTTTCAAAAAAGATGACCCTCTTCTTTGGGACCCCTTCAAAATCGAAGGGGACTTGTAACCCTTCTTTATCAAGCCCATCATCATAGATTGTTACCCTCTCATCGACCATCTTTTCTCCAAATCGATGGCAGAAAAAGCTTCTTCCCTCTTGAAGGGCCAGGGCATGAAATCCTAAATATCCTAAAAAAGAGAGAAGATCGCTCACCGCATAAGGTTCCAAAACAACCTCATATTCTCCTGGATCGATTTGAATGGGTTCTTTTCTTGATATCTTACTGAGTGCTTCCCGGGCTAAAGCTTCGATATCCAATAAATCAGGGTCTCTGGCTACAAAACTTGCATAACCCGATTCATCCTCTTTTTTAACAATGAGGTGAAAGAACAGATCAGAGAATTTTTGATAGGCCTCCACCCCGAGGGAATTGACCACGACCAATTCAACCACCCCATTTGAGAAGGCTCCAGAAGCTGCACATCCCTTTTCTCTGGTTTGCTTTAGTAGGTCGTTTACCCTCTTCACCTTCTGAATGGGTGAAAGGCGACCGATATGATTATAAAAAGTTTTAATCTCAGGGATGGGTACGGGATTAGGCAAAGAGATAAATTCTTCATTGGGAGGCTGGACTTGCGCAAGGGAGATCGCTTGTTGAAGGATTTTCTGAACCGAACTGGATTGAATCTGATTCGTTGTGACTACGGCGATTCTCTTGCCCGCCACCACCCGGAGAATCAGCATCTGGTTTCTTTCAGCCACATGTTGGTGAATGACTGAATCTGAAAACCGGGTTAGGGAAGAATCCTCCGTGAGCAAAATTGCCTCCGTCTGATCTGCCAAAGATTCTTGAACCAATTTTTTCAATAAGTTGAGAATGGATTCCCTTTTGGCCATGGAATCGTCCTCCATTTTTTTAAAGGGTTTTTTCTCAACCCATTATAAAACTTTTTTTGCAAATTCCTTTCCAAACTCAATGGCTTTTTTTATCTCTTCTTGATCTGGAAGGTACTGGACAGAAAATTCTTTTTCCCAAATCTCAAATTTCTCTTTTTCGAGGATCCTCCTCATCTCTTTAATGGCTCCACCTCCCCACCCATGGGACCCAAAGAGTGCGAAGACCTTCCCCTTGGGTTTTAACCCACTCAAATAAATTAAAAAATCTCCCATGGTAGGAAACATTCCATTGTTTAAGGTCGGGGATCCAAGGAGAACCCCTTTAGCTTCGAGCATCTCTTCAATTAGATCACTCCGATGATTTGATCGGAGGTGGAAAAGCTTTGCCTCTGCTCCCTCCTCAATCAACCCCTTGAGGATAGCCTTGGCAATATGTTCAGTGCTTCCCCACATGGTGTCATAGATAATGAGAATCTTGTCTCTTGTTTTCCCCCTACTCCATTCGACATAGGCTTGGATGATTCGATTTGGATCTTTTCTCCAGATGAGTCCATGGCTTGGAGCAATCATATCGATCGAGAGATTTTCCTTATTCAATTCATCCACTTTTTTTAAAATGAGGGGGGCCAGGGGCCATAAGATATTGGCATAATACTTGGCAGCATGTTTCATCACGATATCTCCCAATTCATCTTCAAATCTCTGTGAGGAAGCAATATGTTGACCAAAGGCATCATTCGGTAAAAGGAGATGATCTTCTTTAACATAGGTGAACATACTATCTGGCCAGTGGAGCATGGGGGCTTCAATAAAGGTTAGGGTTCGTTGCCCGATTGAAACGGTTTCCCCACTCTTCACTGTTTTAAATCTCATCGATTTCTTATAATGTTTTATTAACCCCCTCTCTCCCCTTTCAGAGGTGATCACCAGTGGGTTTCCCATCCTTTCAATGATTGGGATGAGCGAACCCGAGTGATCCATTTCTACATGGTTTGATACGATCACATCAATTTTTGAGGGGTCAATGATCTCTGAAATTCGACCTAACATTTCGAGATAAAAGGGGGCCTTCACTGTATCGACCAAAACGTTTTTTTCATCTAAGATTAAATAGGCATTGTAAGTCGTTCCGAGAGAAGTTGAGTAGCCATGAAAATCCCTCACATTCCAATCAACCGCCCCAACCCAATAGATCCCTCTTTTTAATTCTACTCGTTCCATTTGACCCTCCATTCTATTTTAGCTTTTTCATCCTCCTATAGTGAGTGAGTCTTATCATGGCGATGAAGGGTAGGGAATGTTCATGCCCTCCCTAAAAGACTCTAAGTCACTCCACTTAGGATTCTATGAAAAACCCTGAACCTAAAAATCAAGATCCTTTAATGATTTTTATGAAAATCCTTAAAGAGTGACTTTTAGTACAGGAAAGAAATTCTCCTATTTCTTTAGGGGGACCTCAAAGGAATCAAGAATTCTCCAAAGATCCTCACGATCGGTTGATCCTTCTTTTTCCAATACCATATAAAGGATAAAAATTTGATAAGGTTCTGTAAACCCATAGATCCATCCTTGTTCTCTCCTAATCCCTTTAATGGTGTAGGTGGCATATTTCCTTGCGGCAAATTGGACCCCTTTTAGTGAGAAAGGTATGGTTGGCCCAATTTCAGCCTGAATCTCTTTCCCATGTTCTTCTTGTAATTCTTCTATAAAACTTCCTTGAGCTGCTGTGGTGAGATGCTCAATCAATTCTTGGCTGAATTTAGTATATCGACCTGCAGGCGTGAAATCGATCTGGATGTTCGATTGAGTAGAAGGGTTATATATGAATACCTCTGATTCTTCTAACCCCGGCCTTTCATATCCCAGTTCCTCCATAAAATTTGGAATCTGTGTGGTCACCTTCCAACCTAAAGGGGCTGTAACATTAAAAGGATATCGAACTCCAATGAATCTATTTTCTTCAATCTTCCCAACAGGGATATTTAGGTCTACCTTGACTGCCTCTCGGACAGGAGCTCCTGCACATCCATAAAACAATGAAAGACATAGAATGATTGGAAACAATCTCTTAATTCGGAACATAATAACCTCCAGAAGATGGTTGAATCTAAAAAGGAATATCGATGTGAAGAACTTAATCAATTATTTAATTCCATCCGTTTCTTATATCTTAATATATTCAATGGTTAAATTCTATTCCCTCATCTTAATTGGGAGAATAAATAATAGAGTAACAATTTTTAGATGACCCTTGGAAAGAAATGGTACAAAAATAGTCATGTTTAATGAGAGGATTAACAAAAATGATCCTTAAACTGCCCCCAATATTGTTTTTTATCTTTGATTTCAATTAATTATAATTTTAAGCCTTTGGCATAACAATTGCCTATTAAAAAAGAAATTATGTTATGGAATCATTAGGGAAATATTTAAGAAACGAACGGATTGCTCGTCATATTTCATTAGGGGATATTTCTAAGTTTACTAAAATAAAAGAAGTCTATTTAAAGGCTATTGAAGATGAAAGATTCGATCTTCTTCCTCCCTCCTTCTATGTAAAAGGATATCTTAAAAATTATGCACAATACCTCGGCCTCGATTTAAAGGATGTCCTTCTTAAGTATCAAAATTATTTAGAAGCTCTTGCTCCACCTCCCACGTCTGATCTGCCAAAGCAGATGATTCCATTGAAAAAAGGTTTCAGACCGTGGTCTTTATTTCCTTTAGTACTCGGAGCATGGGGAGTCATCCTTATTATCTCACTTCTCAGAAATGATACTATTGAGGAGGAAAGGAAAGTAATTCAGCAGAAAGAATCATCTCCCTCAATCTCTCGGGCTCAATCGAATACCTCCATTCTCTTGCCGAAGGAAGAGAAGCAGTCTTTTAACCAAGAGATCCATGAACTTTCCAAAGATGTTCAACCCATGATAGCAAAGGCTCTGACAAGAACTGAGGAGGAATTAACTTCTGCAGAGGAAAGAAAAGGTCTTTCGTTACAATATAATAAGAATGGATTGAATGGCTTAGAAATTCTTGAAGCCGGATTAGGGACAGGTATTGAGAGAACTGGTCTTCAACGATTCCTGACAGGAAAGTGTACGTATTTTTTATCTAATCATCAAAGAGGTTACTTTTTTACGAAAATCAGATCTAAAAAGCCAAGCCAAATTACTCATATCTGGTTATGGGAAGGCAAGGAGTATCACCGAATAGAAATGGAGGTGAAACCCCCTTTATGGTCTGTTTATAGTTATTTGACTTTTAGACCCTATCATGTTGGAAATTGGAGGTCTGAAGTAAGGGAGGGGGATCATGTGTTGGTTTCCCTTTCCTTTAAAGTCATTCCATCGAATGAAAGTCAGACCGAGCTTCATTCTTCCTTTCAATCTGATTCTGCTGAATCTCATAGCACCCTTTAGTATTTTCCTACGAGAACATCCTGAAAATCCCTGAATGAATGATGAGGGCCTGGAAAGGATAGTTTTGGATACTACACTCCCACCTAATTTCTCCAGGGGCGATTTCCACCTTAACATTGATTAGGCCAATGATTCCATAGAAATAGACTCAATGGCCCATTAATCCATTGGACTATGCTCGTATTTCCTGCGGGGCTAAATCTGTTAGATTAGGTTATATTTAATAAGAAATCTGAACGTAAAGGAGGAGAGGGAATGGGACCAAGGGTTAACCCACCGTTTATAAAATTCAAAGATTGTACGGGGTGTAGAAGATGTTTAATGGTTTGTCCAAGTTTTGTCTTTGAGATGGTTGGAGACAGATCGAAGGTCGTCAGAGGAGATTGGTGCATTGGTTGTGGGCATTGTGGAGCCATCTGCCCCACTGGAGCCATTCTTCATGAGGCAAGCGGTTTTGAGATGCATCCCAAAGGAGGTGAAGCTCCAGCCATTTCTCCAGAAAATTTAGAACTTCTCCTAAGGGAAAGACGATCCGTTCGAGTCTATACTGATATTCCTGTTTCTGAGGAGCTTTTAAAAAAGATACTTGATGCAGGAAGATATGCCCCCACCGGGAGCAACAGTCAGAATGTTCATTATGTTGTGGTGAAGTCACCTGATCAGATTAAAGCATTACAAAAAATGACTATTGGATTTTATGAAAGGGTCTTTCGCCAAGTGAGGGGAAGACTTGGAAGATTTCTCTTGTCCTTCATTGCAGGTCAAAAAATGGTTACCTACCTTAATGAAACCCTTCCAATCATAGAGTATGCAAGAGAGAGGATGAGGCAAGGGCAAGATTTATTATTCTATCATGCCCCGGTTGTTATGCTTGCCCATGCTGAATCCTGGGATACCTGTTCCTCTTTCAATTGCTCGGTTGCCCTTTATCATTGCTCCTTGATGGCTCATGCCCTTGGCCTTGGAAGTTGCTTTAATGGGTTCCTTGTCAATGCTGTGAATCGTTCGACTAAGATTAAGAGATGGTTAGATATTCCTAAGGATCATCGATGCTATGCTGCCATGACCCTTGGATTTCCAGATGTGAAATACTTAAGACTTATTAATCGAAATTCACCTCAGGTGACCTGGCGGTAAGAGATATCCTTCCAATTTGGTGATATTTAAGATAAACTATTTATTCAGATCTATCATTGAAGCACAGAAAGGAGACTGAAATGTTAGGGAATATCAATTTTCTTTGTCAATGGGGCTGGCGGGATTATGGCATGGGACCAGGAATGATGTGGGGATGGTGGGGAATGGGTTGGATCTTTATGATCATCTTTTGGGGACTTCTTATTGTAGGCTTGATCTTTCTTATTAGGTATCTTCTTGGAGCAACTAAAGCAGGGAGGGCTGAGGAGTCCGCCATCGATATTCTGAAGAAGCGTTATGCTCGTGGGGAGATCAATAAGGAAGAATTTGAGCAGAAGAAGAAAGATTTATTGTGATTTGTTAAGAAGTTAATCTCTGATTGGTCCGTTTCATTTGAGATGGTGATCGTAAATCTCAGGGATGGATAGGATAACGAATGAGAGAAAGGGTTATCGAATTGGAGTAAAGATTCTACAGGAATCAAGAGGCTACCCTGAACCCAGCCTCCTCCAACTTTTTAATCACTTCGTTTAAATCCTTCCCCTGTTTTTTACATCCCTCAGGGATAGTCGTCACTCTCCCTAATGTATTTCTGACAATGGGATTGGCTACTCCGAGAAAACCTAACTCTTTCAAGATGTGGATCAACTCAGGATAGGTTTCCGTCAAATCATATACACTCTTTTTCAAATCAATCTCTTTCATCCAGCAATCTCTTTTCCCCTTCCAGTTTATGGATCTTGGTGATGTCCTGAGAGACCTCCAGAGTACCTAAGTACTGGCCCTCTTTATTTCTTACTGCCAGATATCGGATATAAACATACCGGTCCCGATAGTTTAGCCAAAAATCTGCAAAGTTCCTTTTTCCCTCCTTAAAGGAAGTTAATATTTTCTCCACCACCTCCACACTCTGGGGAGGATGGCAATTCTGAACTTTTCTTCCAATCACTGACCGGGTACGATGGAAAATCCTATCCTTCCCTTCAGAGAAATACTTCACCTTGTCCTCGGCATCTACAAAGGTTAAATCCACCGGGAGGGTATTCAGCAGGGGGATTAGTTCCTTTAATGAGAGGGCCCCTGTAGGAAGTGAAATACTGTCTTCTTGGACGATGGGTTCTTCTTCAAGGGCAAATTTCAACTCTTTAATTAATGATTCAGTTTCAGCAGGTTTCTGAATAAAGACATAACCAATCTGATCACTTTCTTTTAAAATGTCGACCCAATCACTGATACTTAACTTTTCGATTGAGGTAGGAAAGAGAATATTTTCCTCTTTGAAAATCATTCCTGAAACTTCTTCAATTAATGGATTCAATATTTGATTCTGATAGACTTCCCAATCCGATACGCTCTTAACCGCCTCAAGCCTGTTTTTGGCTTCCCGAAGCATCTCTCGAATCTCATTGTCTTTGCCCCACATCACCTTAGAAGGACCCATAAATCCTTGTTTTTCTAAGTAGGGAAACAGAATTTGTTCCTTACGCTCGTAGTGAATATCCACCTGATCCAATTGCATCAATAGGGTTAAAAGTTCCTCTTTGAGGTGGGGAACTTCATAAGAAGTTCTTTTCTCCATTAAGGATTTAATCGCATCGAGGAGCCTTTCGATTTCCCTGTTTTCCAGTTTAAAAAGATAAACTGGATGCGATGGTGAGGTTTCTTTGACGGCTACTTTTTCAAGTGCGGATTGGAAAAGGAGGACATGGACATTACAAAACTTTTTTATCTCTTCTGGAGAAAGTCCTTCATTGATGAGAGATTGCTCGATATCAGCAATTTCAGTGGAGGTGATCTCACCTACCTCTTTTTCAAATCGCTCTTTTGCCCCCTGTGGAGAAAGCCCTTGATGGAGTTGGAGGATGATTTCTTTCATGCTCTCTTTTTTTGTGAATTTTCCCAATATTTCTCCCATAATTCCCCCCGTTTCTAAATATTTTTCTTCCTTTTAGGTGGGTTAAAGACTGTTTGGAGAGAAAAGAATCATTCCGTTAAACTTTTTAAAATTTAAGGCCTTTTTTATTAAAAATCAATAAGGTTAGATGCTTTCTTTGATAAGACCCTCTCGCTATGAATTCTCTACTCTCCCATCTTTAAGGGAAAGGATACGGGTTGAGAAGGTGGTATTTTCAAAATTATGGGTTACCATAACAATGGTTTGTCCTTCTTGATTTAGGGATCTGAATAGGTCCATGATTTCTTTTCCTGTTTTTGAATCCAGGTTTCCTGTAGGCTCGTCAGCCATCAATATGGGGGGTGAATTCACGAGTGCCCTAGCAATGGCAACCCTTTCCTGTTCCCCTCCTGAGAGTTGATCTGGAAGCCTTTTCTCTTTTCCTCTCAACCCGATCCTTTCCAATATTTCCTCAGCCATTCTCCTCTGCTCCTTGTTTGATTTTTCGGTGATAGAAAGGGGAAGCATCACATTTTCGATCACCGTGAGGTAGGGAATCAATTGAAAAGACTGGAAAATGAATCCTATATATTCCCTCCTGAAATCGGCTAATTTCTCAGTGGGGAGCTTATAAATGGGAATATTATCGACGATGACCTCACCCTCTGTGGGATGGTTGAGTCCACCTAAAATGGTTAATAGGGTTGACTTTCCAGATCCAGAAGGTCCCATGACTGAAACGAATTCTCCCCTCTCAATGTTCAAATCCACTTCGATCAAAGCCCTAATATTTTCCTCACCACTTTCATAGGCTTTGCTCAATTTTTTAATTTCAATCAAACTCATCGAAAACCCCCATGCATCCACCCGTCGATCTATAGCGATCTGAGCGCAGTCGTTGGATCCATCTTTGAGGCCTGAAGGGCTGGATAGGTACTCGAAAGAGTTCCGATTAGAGCGGAGAGCAAAATGGATCCAAAAGCTAAAAATGGGTCTATTGTCAGCTTCATACTCTTCGCTCCGGTAAGGATCGGCCCGATCAGATGGGAAACTCCTAAGCCAGAAAGGTATCCAATTACCCCTGCAATCACTCCCACGATAAAAGCTTCTAAAAAGATAATTCGAATTACATGAGATTGACGAAACCCAATGGCACGAAAGATTCCAATTTCTCTCTTCCGTTCATTGACTGAAGCCATCATGTTAGTAAAAACGATTAGGCTTCCAATGAAGAGGACGATCATAGATATCCCAAAAGAAAATTTTTTAAAATGGTCTAAAGCCTCCATCTTCGTTTGAAGGGTCTGTTTGATCGCTGTTACTTTGGCATGAGGGAGTTTAGCTGAAATCTGCTTGACGATCTCGTCAATCGGGCAGGTATTACAAAAGGCTGAGACCTCGATCAGACTTAATGTCTTTGGTCTCTTTAGAGTTTCTTGGACAAAAGTCAAATCCCCGAAGATGAGGAAGTCATCTTGGGATCCTGTCTCATCAAGAATGCCTGAAATCCTGACCTCCCTCCCATTGATGAATAGAGAATCCCCCCTACTTTTAAAGAGCTGAATGGCCACTTCGTTTCCAAGGAGGACTTCCCCTCCATTCTTAGGTTCGGTTCCATGAATTTTCCACCATTTTTTCAGCCTCAACTCTTCTTGAAAACGGACGCCCATCAGAGGGATCTTTTTCCCTTCTATTTCCACCCTTCCAATCAGCTTAGGTGAAATGGTGCTGATATTTTCATTGACTTCAATCTGTCGAATCTTTGGGAGGTCCGAATCATGAAGGAGCTGGCCTTCCAATGTAACTCCACCCATATTCATTCCCCCATAGGAGAGCGAAAGGTCATCTGATCGAGGTAGAATGAGAATGTTGGCACCAAATTCATCAAGTTTCATGGAGATATCTTCATTCATCATTCGGGTAATGGAGATCAAGGCAACCACTGTTGTGATCCCGATAGCAAGTCCCAGAATCAGGAATAAAACCTTACCCTTTCGCCTCCGCAGGTTGTTAATAGAAATATCCTTCAATCGCATCCTGTTACCTCAGCTCATAAAATTCTAAATTTTAGATAGTTCCCTAATTTAAGACACCAAAAGGTTTACACTCTGGGTCTCCATTGAGTCACATCTTTTTCATCCATCTGGATTTGGTCTCCGTTGATTCTATTCGGAATGACATCGGGTGGATAATTGAGGCATCCACCTTGTATCCCCTTGAGGTCTTCAAGGGTCCATTCAGTCGCACAGGCATTACAGATCAATTTATTTTCGTCAATATGGAAACGGGTGGATCGGCATGGCTCACATAGACTGACTGCTGTGACCACTCTCCCTGAAGGGGAAAGATAGGATAGGAGAGGAACGATTCTTCCATTGCCCTCGTATTGAAAATAAACGATTTTTTTCTCTTTGACGATATTAACGGGAATGGATATTTTGTTATTTTCAATTTTAGCTTGAATATCGGTCATCCTGATGATTTGCCCGGAGTAATTCACCTTATTGCTCACTTTCGGTTGAGAAGAAATCTTCGGATCGGCAACGGTATCTCTCCTTATCAACCAATAGCCCATCCCTACCAGGATCACTACAATGAATGTGAGGAAAGCAGGGGTCCAAGAAGATTTTATCTTTTTCTTTCCTAAAACCTTTTCCTTTTTATCCTGAAATGTAGAGTCTGAAAGTTGGGCTCTACATTTCTTACAAAATTGACTTGTATCTTGATTCTCCGTTTGACAAACTGGACATCTCTTCATGGTACAATCCTCCTTATGTTTTATTGTTCTTTTGAATCTCGATTAAAGGATATAGGAAATCAACGAGAGTATTAGATAATGGTAGGAGGATGAAAGATTAATCTTACGAATCCTTGATCAGATAGATCATCTTTTTCTATAAAGATAAAAGATACAGGTATTAATATATTATCAGAATATTCATAAAAAAGAAGGCCATTAATTAAATTAAGGGAGGGGCATAAAGGGCAATCTGGCATCATAGATAAATTTATATGACAGGCTTTTTTAAAGGAAGTCGTATCATTATATTTAAATGATGGGGGTAAATAAGCTACCCCTATTATAAGAACGAAAAACATCAAGGTAGTAAAAATAACCAACCCCTTTTTCATTAAATATAATTTATCATAAATCTATAATATTTGTCAATTAAAAAGATAAAGATATAAAATTTTATCTTGACAAAATTAATAATATATTAAATAATAATTTTACAATAAATAGCTGTAAAATTAAAATTAATAAAACTATTAATTTAATCATAATTGTCTATAATCATTATGAAATTACTTTTTATTATTATACATTAGTATTTTTAAAAAGAATAATTTACCAAATTAAAAATAAAGAATTTCATTCTTAGGATATGCTTTAAATTATATTATGTGGTGTTAGTAAACTAATAGATGGAGGGGAAAATGGGTTTATTAGAAAATCAAGATGATATTAAATTGTTAGTTGAAAGTTTTAATTTTAAACAAAAAGTTGAAAGGTCATTAGCCCTTATCGAAGAGGCATATGAAAGGTACAGGGATGGGATGGTTGTAGCTAACAGTCTCGGAAAGGACTCGGTTGCCGTTTGGGATTTGGCCAAAAGAGTAAATCCAAAGATCAGAGGTTTTATTGTGACGACCCGATTTAAGCCCAAAGAGACAAAACAGTTTATGAAGGAGATGGTCCAAAAATTTCCAGAACTTAAAGTTTATAAAAACAATCAAGAGATTCCAGATCAACTCTATCGAACAGACCCTGATCTTTGTTGCGATATCCTTAAGGTTCAGCCCACCCGATGGGCGGTGGAAGAGATGGGTGTAACTTGCTGGGTGACAGGTCTTCGTTGCACCGAAGGAAGAACGAGAACTGATTTCAAAGAGGTTGAAGAAAGGGACAAAGGGTTGATCAAATTAAATCCCATTTTGATCTGGAAAGAGAGAGAGGTATGGCAATACTTGGCGCTCTATCAGGTGCCTGTAAATCCCCTCTATAAAGAGGGTTATAGATCCTTGGGATGCCAACCTTGTACTCAAATCTCAAGCGGTGAGGATGAGCGGTCAGGGCGTTGGATCGGGACAAGCAAATGCGGTGGAGAATGTGGGATTCATACTCGACCGTTAAAGGGAGTTTTATGACTCTTCATTTTTTGCCTGTGTGATTGAACTTCAAAGGGGATAAAGTGCTCGTCGTAGGGGGAGGGAGGGTGGCTTTAATAAAGATAGAGAAACTACTCTCAGCCGCGGCCCAAATTCAGGTTCTTGCTCCTGAGCTCTGTTCGGGTTTAATAAAATTGTTTATCTCCGGGAAGATAGAATATAAGAATTTTAGGTTTTTTCCAAAGGCCGTGGAACATCCTGATTTCATTTTGGCTGCCACTTCTTCAATATGGAAGGGATGCAAAGACGCTTAATCGAATTTGGATTTCAGTGGGAAACCCCAGTGGCAGTTGTTGAAAAGGCCACCCATCCTTTGCAGAAACGGGTTTTACATACTTTCCTCTCTCATCTATCCGATACGGCAAAAGAGAATGCGATACATTCGCCTGCCATTACTTTCGCTGGTGAAACCGTTAAAATCTCTGCCATGTCCTTGCAATGCTTAATGGATCATAAATTGGAAAAACAGATGCAAATATCTTAACCCTCCTTCCTCTCATCATGAGGAGAGATCACTTTTTGATCGATTGGAGAGATTGGATTCGTCGTGATGGGTCTCATTATCTTTCTTTTTTCTGCCTTATTAGCCATCAACATGGGCGCCAGTGGATTTTCAGTGGCTTTTGCCCCCTCCTTTGGAAGCAATATCCTGAAAAGGTATCATGCGATCTCTCTTTATACTTTATGTGTTATTCTGGGAGGGGTTTTGATCGGACCAAGGGTGGGAGAGACCTTAATGAGAAAGATTACTTACTTCCCTTTAGGCCTCTCCTCAGGGGTGATCATCATTTCTTCATGCGGTTTGGCGATGTTTTTCAGCAATCTTTTAAAAGTTCCCCAATCAACCAGTTTTGTAACTGTAGCCAGCTTCATCGGAACAGGACTTTATTTTGGTAGTGTCGATTGGTGGATGGTCTTTAAAATTTTCTTTTTCGCTCTCTTTTTTTCTATTTGTTCACTTGTATTAACGATCCTCATTAAAAGAAAGATTTATCCTCCGAATCAGAAAAATATCATATTTTATGAGAAATTCTTTATCCATAGGAGGAAATTTAAAAAATTTGTTGTCCTCCATGATATGTATGCTGGATTCGCCATCGGGACAAATAATGTGGCCAATGTGGTCGCTCCATTGGTAATCTCTCTACAGTTTGTTCCTCATTTGGCCTTTCTTTCCATTGGCCCTCTCTTTGGAATAGGGGCCTTTCTTTTAGGGGAGAGAATGATTCAAACAGTCTCTAAGAATATTGTTCCTATTGGAGAATTTTCAGCAAGTATCGTATCAGTGATTACAGCGACTTTTGTGATCGTAGCCTCACTTCTCAGTCTTCCAACGCCTTATGTTCAATTTACCACCTTCTCTTTAATTGGGATTAGTTGTATTAAAGATGGATTTCGCTGCACCTTTGGAAAATCGATCATCCAAAGGGTTTTGTCAGCTTGGATCCTCGTTCCGCTTTTTACAACCTTTTGTAGTTTTGGTTTGCACTGGTTTTTTATTTGAAAGAGAGGAAAATTCAAATTATGAAGGGAGACAATTATCTTTTCAATAGGAATATATTAGAACGAATCGGGAAGACCCCATTGGTGAAATTGAATCGAATACCAGAACCCAATAAGGGAGAGATCTTTGCAAAGATAGAATCCCTTAATCCAGGAGGGAGTGTAAAAGATCGAATTGCCCTCTCTATGATTGAAGATGCAGAGGCCAGGGGCCTTCTTAAACCAGGATCCACAGTCATTGAGCCGACCAGTGGGAATACTGGGATTGGCTTGGCCATGGTTTGTGCGGTAAAGGGTTATCGGTGTATTCTCACCATGCCAGAGTCGATGAGTCTTGAGAGGATTTACATTTTAAAGTCTTTTGGTGCAGAGAATATTTTAACCCCCAGTTCTGAAGGGATGAAAGGGGCCATTCAGAAGGCAGAAGATCTGCAATTGAAAATACCGAATTCCTATATGCCACAACAGTTTAAAAACCCTGCCAATCCCCAGATTCATCGGAAAACGACTGCTCAAGAGATCTTAAAACAGACAGAGGGGAAGATCGATGCCTTTGTGGCCGGGGTGGGAACAGGGGGAACCATCACAGGGGTTGGAGAGGTTCTTAAGGAATATAACCCGAATATTAAGGTCTTTGCTGTTGAGCCTGCAACCAGTGCCGTTCTCTCCGGAAAGAGGCCAGGTCCCCACCGAATTCAAGGGATTGGAGCAGGATTTATTCCTCAGATCCTGAATCGAGATATCATCGATGAAATCATCACCATTCAGGATGATGAGGCATATGATATGGCAAAACGCATCTCAAAGGAAGAAGGTCTGTTTGTTGGGATTTCAAGTGGAGCGGCTCTATTAGCCTCTCTAAAAGTTGCAGACATTTTGGGGAGGAGGAGCCGGGTGATAACCCTCTTCCCAGATACCGGGGAAAGATATTTTTCCATTACCCAATATTTTGAATTTTAAAAAACCATTTGGAAATGGGTGGTCGTCCTTTCAAGATGAAATAGGACAGGAGGTCATAAGATAAAGGATGTTTAAATTACCTGAGAGAGTGATCAAAGAAGTAGAGGGGTACAGAAGATTGTTAGATGATTTTTTAAATCAGAGGATCAATCCTGCCCGTTTTACAGGAATCCGTGTTCCCTGGGGAATTTACAGTCATCGAGGGGGAAAGGTGTTCATGAATAGAATTAGGATTCCTGGCGGAGTGGTGAAACCCTTACAGCTTAAGGCGATTGCCCAGGCAGCTCAGGATTTTGGGAACGGATTGATCCATCTTACCACGCGACAGGACATCCAAATCCATGAGGTGAAGATCGAAGATACGATCAAAGTGATCGATTATTTAAAAGAATACCAGCTTTCTCCAAAGGGGGGAGGGGGAAATACCATCAGAAATATTACCTCTTGCCCACTTTCCGGCGTCTGTCCAGATGAGGTGTTCGATGTAATACCCTATGCCATAGCCCTCAGTGAGTATCTTCTTTCGCAAGAAACCTCTTACCAGCTCCCTCGTAAATTTAAGATTACCTTTTCAGGCTGTACAAAGGATTGCGCAGGTGTTTTAACCAATGATTTAGGATTTTTGGCTTGGCAGAAAAATTCTCAAAAGGGATTTCGAGTGTTCGTTGGAGGAGGAATGGGAGCCGAATCGAAATTGGGTCAACGATTAGAAGAGTTTCTTCCGGAAGAGGATTTGGGATATTGTGTTGAGGCCACCAAGAACGTTTATTTTTGGAACGGGGATCGAAAACATAAACATCGTAATCGGTTGAGATTCTTAATCGAGAATATGGGCTTGGATGGATTTAAGACCCTTTATCAAGAAGAGTTTCAGAGATTGAAGGCACATGGAAAGATCGTTTTAGAAAAGAGCGTCTCTGATCGAACTTCTATTGAGACCCAAGAAACATTTTATGAAAAGGATGATGAGAAGTTCAATACCTTTCTAAAGTATAATGTTTGGCCACAGAAACAGAAAGGATTTTCAAGTGTTGAACTTAGAATCCCCCAAGGGGAGCTCTCGGCTACGGAATTGTCTGATCTTGCTGATCTCGAGAAGGATTTTAAGGGAATTGAATTTCGTATTTCTTTCAAACAGAATCTCTTAATTTGTTGGGTCTGTCAAAAAGACCTTTACCGGTTATTCTTAAAGATAAAAGGAATCCTAAAAGATTTTCTTTACCCCAATACCCTTTTAGATGTAGTTGCCTGTAAAGGAGCGTTGACCTGTAACTTAGGCCTTTGTAATTCCCAAGGGTTGGCAAAAGAAGTAGAGCATCTGATTCAATCAGAATTTGTGGATTCCTATCTATTTAAGAATCTTGATATAAAAATCAATGGTTGCCCAAACGCCTGTGGTCATCACCCCCTGGGAAAACTCTCATTTTATGGCATGGTGAAGAGGATAGACCATCGTTCGGTTCCTTTTTATAAGTGTTTATTAGGTGGGAAGAGAGAGGGAGAACAGACTCGCTTTGCTCTGGAGGTAGGAACCCTTCCTGCAAAGAATGTCCCGAATTTTTTACGGGTTTTTCTTAAAAACATAGAGGAGATGGCCTATAAAACAGAGGGAGGCCAAAGGATTGAAGATCTTTTAAGAAACCGAGCAAGAAGGATGGCTATTTCCCTCTTAAAAGAGTTTTCTCATGTCCCACCATATTCAAAGAATCGTGAGTTTTATATAGATTGGGGAAAGACCCATGAATTCTCCTTGGAGGGGTTAGGTCCGGGAGAATGTGGTGCAGGAGTGATGGACATGATTGAATCAGACTTAAAGGAGGCCCAAACTTCTTTAAGAGAAGCTGAAAGAGAAAATTATTCAGCCAAGAAAATTAAACAGGCCATCTTTTTCTCAAGCCGTTCTCTTTTGGTGGTCAAAGGCCTTGAACCCAGACATGAGGAGGAGGCTCTCTTCATGTTCAAAAAAACATTTGTTGAAGAAGGGATTGCCTCAGATATTTATTCAAACATCGACGAAATATTCGCAAACCTCTCCGATGGATTGAGTCGAGAAGAAAAGATGGATAAATTTCTCTATGCGAAGGATTTCCTATCCCACATTCGCCATCTTTATGACGAGATGGATCCTTCTTTCAATTTTCCAAAGAGAGAGAAGAAGATAAAAGGAGCCATCGCTCATCATCTGGATCTGAAGGGAACAGGTTGTCCAATCAATTATGTAAAGGCAAAACTCTTTTTGGAGAATTTGAGTCCTGGGGAGGTCTTAGAGATCCTCCTTGATGAAGGGGAATCCATCCACAATGTTCCTCAGAGTTTAAAAAATGATGGGCATGAGATTATGAGTATAGAAAAGAAGGATGGATTTTATCGGGTCGTGGTGAAAAAATTTAACGGTGAGGAGCATAAAACTTAACTTGCAAAATATAAGAACCCTAAGGGAGAGCGGAGGAATGATTCAAAATCTTTTAGAATAGGAGATGTTAAAAAATGAGGTCAATATTGGAGGTTGAAGATGGTTTTAAATGGAGAACGAATTGAGAGGTACAGCCGCCAAATCCTTCTGCCCCAGGTTGGCGGAAAAGGACAAGAAAGACTTCTTGCATCAAAGGTCCTTCTCATCGGGGTTGGAGGTCTGGGTTCTCCTGTCGCCACCTATCTGACTGGGGCAGGAGTAGGAACCCTTGGAATTGTTGATTCAGATGAAGTGGAGCTGAGCAATCTTCATCGGCAGATGCTCTTCTCTTCTGATGATATTGGCGAGAAAAAGGCTGTGGCCGCCCAATATCGCCTCCAAAAGATGAATCCCGACGTCAAGGTGGTTCCCTATGTTTTGCGTTTAACTTCAGAGAATATTTTTGAGATTATTCGAGATTATGACGTTGTAGTAGATGGAAGTGACAATTTCCCTACCCGATATTTGGCAAATGATGCCTGTGTGATCACTAAAAAGACGCTCGTTTTCGGTGCCTTTTTTAGGTACGAAGGCCAGGCCATGGTGATCAAACCTGGTGAAGGCCCTTGCCTAAGATGTATCTTCCCATCACCCCCTCCCCCTGGACTTGTCCCATCCTGTCAAGAGGCAGGAGTGCTTGGGGCCTTGGCCGGTGTGATCGGATTGATCCAGGCCACCGAGACCTTAAAGCTTATTCTGGGGATTGGAGAGCCTTTAATTGGAAAGTTTATCCTGTTTGATTCCCTCGGAATGAATCTCGTTAGACTATCTACTCGTAAAGACCCTAACTGTCCTGTCTGTGGGGAACATCCCACCATTCAGGAGTTGATTGATTATGAAGAGTTTTGTGGTTTGAAAAGCCCCTCCCTATAGTTTTTGTTTCTTTTCAGCCCTCTCTTGAAAAAGGTTTCCTTTTTTAGATATGATGAAATTCATATCCAAGGTTTTTTCCTGATAAAAAATTGGAGGGTGATCAATTTAATGGATTCTAAAGAAATTTCTTTTCTAATCGATGAGATTCTGAAGTTGAAGAAGCAAAAAGAGGCAATCATCCTAGTCCATAATTATCAACGTCCTGAAATCTATCCGATAGCTGATTTTATTGGAGATTCTTATGGGTTAAGCGTTGAGGCCTCAAAGACAAAAGCGCGAATAATCATTTTTTGTGGGGTCCATTTTATGGCAGAATCAGCTTCCATCCTAAACCCTGACAAAAAGGTGATATTACCCGCCATCGATGCAGGATGTCCCATGGCCGATATGATCACTGCAGAAGATATACGAAACCTGAAGGCTACTTATCAAACAACCGTCGTAAGCTATATCAATACCAGCGCAGAGACAAAAGCGGAATCAGATATCATCTGTACTTCAAGCAATGCGGTTAAAATTGTAAACTCCCTTCCTGATGAAAAGGTTATCTTTGTCCCCGATAAAAACCTTGCCGATTATGTTGCCAGCCAGACGAAAAAAGAGATCATTCCTTGGGATGGTTTCTGCTATGTCCATACGAAATTTTCTCGGGATGAATTAGAAAAAGCGAAAAGATCATTGAGGGGGGCCAAAGTCATTGTTCATCCAGAATGCCCTGCTGGGATAAGGGAGTTAGCAGATCATGTCTGTAGCACCTCAGGAATGGTTGAGTATGCAAAAGAATCGGAGGCGAAAGAATTTCTGATCGGGACAGAAATAGGAATGATCGAAATGTTAAAAAGGAGTGTTCCTGGGAAGAGGTTCTATACCGTTCCCCCTGGAAGTACCTGCGTGAATATGAAGAAGAACCATTTAGGACGAGTGCTTGAGGCTTTAAAGAATGAGGCCCCGGTGGTGACCGTACCTGAGGAGATAAGGGTAAGGGCAAAGAAGGCCTTAGATCGGATGATCGAGGTAGGAAAATGATCCAAAGAGAAGAAAGGATAATCAAGGCCTATCTCGGAAAAGGATGGAATGAGAGGGAGGTTAAAATATATGCCGAAAAGGTGCTGGAAGAAAGATTTAGAGAGGATGCAAGAAGGGATATTACCGTAGAGGCGATACTGAAAAAAGATAGAATGGTCAAAGGGATCATAAGATCAAAAGAGGAGGGAGTCTTGGCAGGACTCAAAGAAGTCCTCTCCTTTTATAAAAAACACAAAATCGAGACAAAACCTTTGAAGAGAGATGGGGATCGGTTGCAAAGAGGGGAAGTGATTGCAGAACTTCGGGGACGTAAAAGCGATCTCCTTAAGGTAGAGCGTACAGGCCTCAATCTACTGGAAAGGATGTCTGGTATCGCCACTCAGACCAGGAGATGGGTAGATCTCGCCAATTCCTATGGGGTGAAGATTGTTGGAACGAGGAAGACCCTTTTGAACTACTTGGATAAAAAGGCCATCCTGATTGGGGGAGGTCTTCCCCATCGGATGGGGCTTTATGATGCCATATTGATCAAAGACAATCATCTTCATGCGATCAGAGAGGAAGGTGATGGGAACGAAATTGAAACGGCCATTGAAAGGGCCTTTTTATCAGATTATAGAAAAGAATCAACGTTCATCGAGGTGGAGGTTTCAAGACGGATGGATGCCCTAAGAGCGGCAATCAAATTTAAGGAGATGCTCTCTTCCTTTCCGGGGTTAAAGGATTTCAAGAAAACAGGGCCCTTCCCCTGTATCCTCATGTTGGATAATATGAAACCCCAAGAGATTAGGAAGACCGTTGCCTCCCTCAAGAAAAAGGGACTTTATGATTATGTGCTTCTGGAGGCTTCAGGAGGAATTACTGGGAAAAACTTAAAAAGGTATCTAAGTTCAGGGATTGATGCAATCTCCATGGGCGCGATTACTCATTCTGTAAAGGCATTGGATATGAATCAAAAGATTCTCAGGGAACAAGCATGAAGACAGACTTTATTGTCATCGGTTCTGGAATTGCAGGGTTGAATTTTGCCCTGGAGGCTTCAAGATATGGGGAGGTGACCCTCTTGACGAAAAAGGATGTGATGGAGTCAAACACCAATTATGCCCAAGGAGGAATTGCTTCGGTGCAAGACCCATTGGATTGCTATGAGTCTCACATCGAAGACACCATGAGGGTTGGCTGCTATCATAACGATAGAGGGGCAGTGGAATATTTAGTTCGGGAAGGGCCCAAGATGGTGAAAAAATTACTTGACTTAGGGACCCCCTTTGAACAGGAAGCAGGGGTGCTGAGGTTAACGAGAGAGGGAGGACATAGCGCTCCTCGAGTCGCTTATGCAGGGGATATGACAGGTCATGCAATTGAGAAGACCCTTGTAAAGGCGATCAAGGGGAATAAGAACATCAGGGTTTTTGAGAATACCCTTGCCATAGATCTGATTGTGAAGAACAGAATATGTCATGGAGTCCAGTACCTGGATGATAAGGAGATCAGAGAACTATTTGGCAGGGCTGTGATTCTTGCCACCGGTGGAGCAGGGCAGGTCTATCAAAAGACCACCAATCCCGAAATCGCTACTGGGGATGGAATAGCCATGGCTTATAGATCAGGGGCTGAAGTGGAGGATTTAGAGTTTATTCAATTCCATCCTACTGCATTGAACAAGGAAGGGGCTCCTCCCTTTTTAATCTCAGAGGCTGTAAGAGGAGAAGGGGGCCAATTAAGAAACTCCAAAGGAGAAAGATTTATGCACAGGTATCATGAGATGGAGGAATTGGCTCCGCGGGATATTGTTGCCAGGGCGATCGCGAGGGAAGCCCAGGCCGGTGAGGTGGTATTAGATATTACCCATAAAGAGGCTCATTTTCTCAAAACACGCTTTCCTACGATCTATCAGAAACTCCTTGAATACGGCATTGATATGACCTCTCAACCCGTTCCTGTACTTCCGGCAGCCCATTATATCTGCGGCGGCATCAAAGTAAACCTGAGAGGTGAAACCAATATAAAAAACCTCTATGCCTTTGGAGAGGTTTCACGAACAGGGGTCCACGGGGCGAACCGATTAGCGAGCAATTCCCTTCTCGAATCCATTGTCTTCAGCAATAATATTTTAGAGGTGCTCCATGGGCTGAGCCGGGAGGTCAGAGAGATTGAAGTGGAGCGGCCTAAATATATAACATTTGATGCGAGGGAAGCGAAGGCAAGGATCAAGGAAGTCATGTGGAAATATGTGGGGTTGATTAGAAATAAAGAAGGTCTTGAAACAGCGATCCAAGAGCTTGAAAAAATTGAGAAAGGCTTACCCAAAGGAGTGAATCGGGAACTTATTGAGGCAAGGAATATGGCCCTGGTGGGAAAATTGATTGCCTCAGCGGCCTTAAAAAGAGAAAAGAGTTTGGGCTGCCATTTTAGAGAAGATACCTAAGCCCTCGTTTTTATCCATCGATCCACAATCCTCCAGTCTCCCTGAAAACGGACCCGCCATCGTTCAAATCCGGAAAGGGGAGGATAATTCTCAATCCGAGTGATAAGCCTTGCCAATCCTTCTATCTCCCTGCAAAGAGGGGGATCTCTATGCACAATGACTAAATCCCCCACAGACAATTCTTCTTGGCAAGCAGGACAAGTCTCCTGGGACATAGAAGTTGGAATTTTATGAATAGAAGAATCTTTTTCCATCAATGGGTATTGCAAATTAGATAAAAAAACGATAGACTGAAAGAGGAATAGAGGCCGTCGGTCCTCAATCTCCCCAGATCTTGGAGCCCTTCGGCCTCTATGAGGGAGAGTCTCCCTCCACTTTTATTGGCCTTTATGAATCTTTTATTTTTATCGTTATATTTTATCATTATTAGATATGTTGTCAAGAAAAAAATTTAATACAGATATTAATCAAAGAATTAAAATGGTAAGAGAGCTAAAAAATCTCACCCAACAAGAATTTGCCGAGCAGTTGGGGATTGCTCAGGGATTTCTCAGCGAGCTCGAAAGAGGTCGTTATCAACCACGAAAGCCTTTGCTATTAGCTATTGCTTATCTGTATCAGATAAATTATGATTGGCTCATGACCGGGAAATCGAGGGGAGAAGGGGGGAAGGAGCCTTTGATCCTTCACGAATCCAGGGTTCCGTATGGTCCATCAGGATCTAACCTTGAGGAATTCGTAGAGATCCCTCAAGTGAAGGGTCACCTCAGCCCTGCCGGAAATTTCATTCCGGAATCTACAGGGGAGATGAGAATTTTTTTTAGAAAGGATTGGATGAAGAGAAGGGGGAAACCTGAAAATCTATCTCTCCTCAAGATTTCAGGGGACAGCATGGAGCCTACTCTGAAATCAGGAGACATGGTGCTGATTGATCGCAATCAGAATGAAATCGATCCCCATGGAGGCATTTATGCCCTCCTTATGGAGGGGGAGATTATGGTCAAAAGGCTTCAGGTTCTTTATCCTTCAAAAAAGATAAAAATCATCAGTGATAACTCCCGATATGAATCAAACGAGATGGATCTAAAGAATCTTCAAATCTGCGGCAAGGTGATCTGGGTTGGTCGTGAGCTCGATCGGTAGGTTTATAAACGTTTCATCCATTTGGGATTGCATTCAATAAACTCCTCTTCCTGAGACCTCCATGAAGGGATCTTTCTATATCCAGTGGCATATCACCAATCGTTGTAATCTTCGTTGTCAGCACTGTTATCAAGAAGATTTTTCAAAGAACAACGATCTGGATTGGCCAGGACTTAAAAAGATATCCGATCATCTCCTTAGAACCATCCAGGAATGGCATCAGACCACTTGTATCCATCTTACTGGTGGTGAGCCCCTTTTAAAACCCGAACTCTTCACCCTCCTGAATGAGTTAGATCAACAATCCGTCGTGGAGGAGTTGGGAATTATCACCAATGGTCTATTCCTGGATGAAAAGGTCTTGGAGGGGTTCTCAACTCTTTCAAAATTGAAAAAAATTAAAATTTCTCTTGATGGAGGGGATTCGGAAACAAATGACTTTATTCGTTCAAAAGGTGTTTATCACAAAGTATTGGAAAAGATCTCAATGATTCAAAAGAAGGAGGGATATGAGATCATCTTGATGTTCACTGCATTAAAGAGAAATTTCAGGAGTCTTCCCTCTCTCTTTCAATTGGGTCAAGCGTTAGGAGTCGATGGGGTGATCATTGAAAGGTTTATCCCGTTGGGTCAAGGCAAAAGACTTATGGGAGAGATCCTCAGGAAGGAGGATTGGAGGGAATTAATCAGGATGCTCAAAGGGTTCTTTCGAATCGAAGGAAATGATCTTCTCTTCCTTCCTTACCAGGCCTTTCAGGTCAGCTTTAAAATGGGGGAGGTGGAGCTTTTAGGAGCTCCTTGTGTGATTGGAATGGATGGAATTTGTGTGATGCCTGAAGGGGATGTCTTTCCTTGCCGGAGGTTCCCCATTTCAATTGGAAACCTTTTGGATCAACCCTTGAAGGAGATTTGGGAAAATTCTGAGCTCTTGAAAACACTTAAGAAAAAAGAGAATCTCAAGGGTCAATGTGGAAGTTGTGAAATCAAAGAGTGCCGTGGTTGCCGAAGCTTAACATTTGCTTTGACCCATGATTACCTCGAAGAAGATCCTTATTGTGGGTATTCCTCTATCAGAATCGGAAAGGAGGCTGGGAATGGTTAAGGTCATTTTCAGTTTTGAAGTGGCTAAGGAAAAACAGGAAGAGTTCTTAGGGTTTGTGAAATCAGGGATAAAACCCTATTGGGAGTCCCATGGGTGTTTGGCCTACGATGTGTGGCAGGCTGAAGGAGAAAATGCCTTTATTAAAACGATGGACTTCTCTGACCTGCAGACCATGAAAACGGTGATGCCTACTCAGGACCAAGACCCTGAATGTCGAGCCCTCATAGAGAAATTTGAATCTTATACGATCCATCTTTCGCGTAGAACTTACATCAGAAGGACTTAATGAATTATCCCTTTTCTGTGTCTTCTTTTTTCCTATAAGAGGGGGAAGGGAATCATCCATCCGACCATTGATGATTCGAATCGTTTTGTGTTATGAAGAACGATTAAAGGGTTTCTATGGAAAAAGTCAGATTGGGCAAGACGGACCTGATGGTTACCAAATTAGGATGGGGTGGAATTCCCATCCAACGAGTGGAAGAGAGAGAAGCCGTTTCAGTGATCCGGGCAGTGGTTGAGATGGGGGTGGACTTCTTAGATACCGCTCGGGCTTATACGAATAGCGAGCATCGAATTGGATTGGCCCTTCAACAGGTCGATCGGCCTGTCATCCTTTCCTCAAAATCGCTTATAAGAACGGCGAAGATTTATGAGGATGTTCATGAAAGCCTGAGACAATTAGGGGTAAAAAAAGTGGATATCTATCACCTCCATGGCGTTTCGAAATTTGAAGAATATAAGAAGGTAATGGCACCTGGAGGTGCTTATGAAGGCTTAGAACGTGCAAAAGAGGAAGGGCTTATAGATCATATCGGAATCACCAGTCATAACCTCGATATATTGGAACATGCCATTGAGAGTGGACAGTTTGAGGTCATTATGGCTTGCTATAGCTTTTTAGAACCTAAGGCCGCCCAGAAGATATTCCCCTTGGCGGAGGAGAGAGATGTCGGGGTGATTGCAATGAAACCCTTTTCTGGTGGGGTGATTGAAGAGGCAGGTCCGGCCCTCAGATTTGTCCTTTCTGCAAGGAATGTTGTTGCCATTCCAGGTTCTGAGACCATAGAAAAGGCTATGGAAAATTGGCGAATTTTTTCCGAAGGTTCCATTTTGACAAGGCAGGATCAAGAACGAATAGAGGCATTGAGGAAACAGTTCGATCAACAGTTTTGTAGGCGATGTGACTACTGCCAACCCTGTACGGAGAAGATCAATATTCAGTTTGCTATTGGGTTGAAGAGTTTTGTCAAGCGATTCGGTCCTAAAGTCGTCCAAGAAATTGGCTGGATGAAAGAATCGATCGAGAAAGCCAGAAACTGCTCGGAATGTGGAGAGTGTCTCCCTCGCTGTCCTTACCAGTTGCCCATTCCTTATATGATCAAAGAGAATCTATCATGGTTTGATCACCTGAGAGATCATTAAAGAAAGCGCTTCAGTTTTGGCTCCACCTTTTTCACCTTTTTACTCATTGTTTCCTAAGCTGACTTATGGTAACATCTCAATTAAAAATTTTAGGGAGGTTCAATGATGATGGACATTCGAAATATTTTGAAAAAGATTAACCAGACTAAAACCCCTCAGGTCAACAAAGTGGCCGTGGCCTATTCAGGAGGATTGGATTCATCCCTTGCAATTGAATTGCTCAGAAGGAAATATCAGGCCAAAGAAATCCTTCCCATTACCATTGATGTTGGGCAGGGAGAAGAAGAGATTCGGGAAAGCCAGAGAAAAGCGAAGATCCTTAAGATCAAACCGCTCTTTTTTGATCTCCGAAAAGAATTTACTGAGATTTGGATTGCCAGGGCGATTCAAGCCAATTCCGATTATTTAGGTTATCCTGTCTCTACCTCCATGACCCGGCAGATTGTCGCGAGAAAGGTAGCAGAGGTGGCTCGGAGGGAGGGATGCGATGCCATCCTGGAGGGGTCCAGCGGAAAGGGAAATGATCAGTATCGCATGCATAATGTCTTTAAGATGTTTGCACCAGAGCTAAAGATTCTGGTTCCGGTTCGGGATTTCGATCTAACCCGATTGGAAGAAGAAGCCTTGTGCCGGGCATGGGGAGTTCCGGTAACCGAGATGATCACTGGAGGAGACGATAAGACCATGTGGTGCCGATCCATTGCTAGCGGTGCAATTGACTTAAATCAACCCCTTCCTGATGATATCTGGATGTGGTATCGGCCTGTGGAGAAATCTCCAGATCAACCTTCATTTATTACCCTTGAGTTTGAAAGAGGGATTCCCACGAAGTTGGATGGGAAACGGAGACCTTTAGGTGAAATCATCCCTGTCCTTAATGTGGTGGGTGGAAAACATTCCATCGGTAAGATTGACATCTTCGAGGATGGAATAATGGATTTGAAAAGCCGGGAGATTTATGAGGCTCCTGCAGCCATGATCATCCTGAAGCTCCATCGAGACTTGGAACAGTTCTGTCTCACCAAGGATGAGATTCAGTTTAAAAGGGGCATTGATCAAAAGTGGGCCTATCTTATTTATCACGGTATGGCCTATCATCCATTGCGATATGATTTAGATGCCTTCATCGAGACCTCTCAAAAGGTGGTCAACGGAAAATACAAGGTGAAACTCCTGAAGGGGAATATTGAGATCGTCCACCGGGAATCGAAGACGAGTCTCTTCTCTCCAGAAATTCGATCCATCAAGGCCACGGGTTTTGATCAGAGAAGATGTGCGGATGCTGCCTTTGTCCGCGGACTCCCCTTTGAGATCTTAGCCAAAAGAAAGACGAAATAAGAGCTTGGGAGTAAGATTGTGTGTGGGATGGCAACCAGGTAATCTTAATTAAACCGATTTAAATCCAAAGCACGAAATTCAAAATTTCGAATCGAATGAATGAAATAAAGTTTAAAATTTAGATTTTTTCTTTTTGGTTCAGACCATGCCGAGTTAAGGGATAAGAGATGAAGATTGAAAAACTATGGGGTGGACGGTTTAAAGAACTTCCTTCCCGAGAGATGATCCATTTCCTTTCAGGAAGAGATGTCAAAGGAATTCCTCCCTGTGACGAACGGTTGATCCCTTACGACCTCTGGGGAGATCGCGCACATGTCCTCATGCTTTGCCAACAAGGAATTTTATTGAAG
>JBBIRT010000008.1:0-41403 GCA_037441725.1 Deltaproteobacteria bacterium
TGCGCAGCTTATTCATCGCCTCAGGAATGATGTTGCCAATCGCAGGTTCATTATTGGCTGAGATTGTCCCAACCTGGGCAATCTCTTTTTGATCCTTTACGGGTTTGGATATCTTTTTCAACTCTTTGACCACTTCTTCAACGGCAGCATCAATCCCCCTCTTTAAATCCATGGGATTGGCCCCAGCGGCTACTACCCGATATCCTTCCTTATAGATGGCTTGAGCTAATACGGTTGCCGTTGTAGTTCCATCTCCGGCAGTATCAGAGGTCTTGCTTGCAACCTCTTTGACCATTTTTGCTCCCATGTTCTGGAAATGATCTTCGAGTTCAATCTCTTTTGCAACCGTCACCCCATCTTTGGTGACTGTGGGGGATCCAAAGGACTTCTCCAAAACAACATTCCTCCCCTTTGGTCCCAAGGTCACCTTGACGGCATCTGCAAGGATATTCACCCCTTCTAACACACGATTTCTTGCTTCTTGACCAAATCTTAACTCTTTTGCCATATAATTCCTCCTTTCTTTTCAACCAATCGTTCATTCAATAATGGCGAGGACATCATCTTCTTTCATCATGAGATGATCCTCTCCATCGATCTTTACCTCAGTCCCTGCATATTTACCAAAAAGAACCCTATCTCCAATCTTGATCTCCAATGGGATTTTTGTCCCATCTTCCTTTACCCTTCCATCTCCTACTGCAATCACCTTTCCTTCAATGGGTTTTTCTTTTGCAGTATCTGGGATGATAATTCCTCCTTTTGTCTTTTCCTCCTCTTCTAACCTTTTTACAATGATCCGATCGTGAAGTGGCCTGACCTTCATAATTTTATTCCTCCTTTCCCACCCATCCCAAAAGGCCTCCATATCCTAATTCAAAGGGAGGGTGTAACTAATTGGAATTAAAAAGTTATTTCATAAATAGTTGACAAATTCTGAGTTGGTTTAATTAAATGGATTATTAGGAACCTATGAGGTCTTGAAAAAAAGTAATTAATAAATAAGTATTCATATTGATTTTGTCAAGGGTGATCACACGCTCCGTCTCTTTTTTATAAAAGGAATATCCTGGGATTTGATTTTTCATCTCTGGATCATTATGTTAAATAGTGCTTCCTCAATTATCCCCCCTCCTGCTATAATGGCGGGGTTATATCATGGGGTAGGATAGAGATGAAAAGAGGGAGGGAAATCAATGAAGAAAAGAGATGGAACACAAATTACTTTTCAAAAAAGTAAAAAAAGGATCCTCCTTAAGCCTGATAAATTGAATCAAGAACTTGAAAAGAAGGATGAAGAAATCACGTCTCTTAAAAGAATGTTAGATCAGAAAGAATTGGAATTGAGCCAAATGAAGGAGCAGGTCCAGTATAAAAATCAACAATTGGCTTCAAAAGAAATGGAAATGGAAGCGTATAAGAATATAACCGAAGACAAGATCATTAAACTTGAAGCTAAAATAAAGGAGTTGGAGGCAAAATTAAGAAGCCATTCTTTAGTCAAACAAGGAAGAATAGGGAGGAGGAAGAACTTGACAAAAAAGAAAAAGTGATTATTTTATGGACAAAAATTAATTCAGAACCTCAAAAAGAGGAAAGGAGGGATTCAATATGGCATGGGAGATTTCACCATGGAGACCATTTAGGGATTTAGAAAGGATGAGGAGGGAGATGGATCGTCTCTGGGATTCCTTCTTTGAAAGGAGACCTGCAAGGGTGGAGGAGGTATCCGAGTGGCTTCCATCCCTTGATGTCTCTGAGACAAAGAATGAATTTGTGGTCAAGGCAGAACTTCCAGGGATTGATCCCAAGGATATCGATATCTCACTGACCAACGATATCCTCACCATCAAGGGCGAGAAGAAACAAGAGAAAGAGGAAAAAGAAGAAAACTATCACCTCATTGAACGAAGTTATGGATCGTTTACTCGGTCCGTTCGTGTTCCAGGTCAAGTCCAGAGTGACAAGATCAATGCCACTTTTAAGAATGGTGTTTTGAAAGTCACTCTCCCAAAGACCGAAGAGGCTAAAAAGAAAGAGATTAAGATAAAGGTTGAATAATCTAATCCAATCAAATCCACCTATCTTTGAAGGCGTCTCTTTCAGACGCCTTTTTTTTTAACATTGGATCTCAAATAGATTGGACGAAATCATAATAATATGGTACTAATAATCTATCAAAGCCAAAGGGAAATGGAATGGGGTGGTATGAAATCATTAAACAATCATTATCCCTGGAAATCTTCATTCCATTCATCCCTTTTTTTGTTGCGTTTGACCCCTTAGGAATTCTTCCAATCTTCGTCACCCTGACCACAGATATGGTTGAAAGGGATCGGAAAAGAGTGGTACGCCAATCCACCTTCACCGCCTTTCTTGTGGGTTTGGGTTTTCTCATTGCAGGAAGATCGGTCTTCAAACTCCTTGGTATCTCCGTCACAGACTTCAAGGTAGCAGGAGGAATTCTCCTCTTCATCATCGCTATTGTAGATCTAATCTTTCCAGAAAAGACAAGGGCCTTTCCAAAAGAGACTTTAGGAATTGTTCCAATAGGAATACCCTTAATCGTAGGTCCAGGTGTTCTTACCCTACTCTTGATCAGCGCTCCAGCCTATGGATATTTCTCAACTATCCTTTGCTTCATCCTCAATCTTCTCATTGTTTGGCTCATCTTCAGCCACTCCTTTCGGATTATGCAGTTTTTAAAAGAGGGAGGGACGAAAGGCATTGGTAAGGTCTTTGCATTACTTCTTGCAGCTTTTGCCATGATGATGATCCGCACTGGTATTTCCGAATGGATCAGGTTGTTTAGCTCCTGATTAAAAACAATTTCTTACCTAAACTTGGAATTAAATTTAATTCTACTTCTAACCCGAATGAAAAATTGATAATTCACTAATATTATTCCATTTTTTAACCTATAAAATCGGTTTTTCTCGAATTAGTATCAAGAGCCTCAGCTTGACAATCGTAGAATGAATGATTATTTTTTTTCCAAATTTTTATAATCTTACTTAACTCAGGCTCCTTAAAACTTTGTAAGGTTTTTTTGCCCTAAGAATTTGTATAGAGAGAGGAGGCTCCCATAGGTGCAGAACATAAGTTTAAGGAACCTTCTAAAAGATCCTTATTGCCCTTTATTTTTCCAAGATAAAAAATTCAAAATTTAAATTCAGTAGCTCTTTACACCTGAGAGGCTCAAGCTCAATCAGATAGTATCTCATTAATCTCTTTTTCTATCAAAAATAAAGGAGGGTAAACCTTATGTGATTTATGAGGGGATCAAATCAATAACCTGTCTCTTTTAGAAAATTATCTTTGGTTAAAATCCTTGGGGAGGTGGCTTTATGAAAAGATTAAAAATGAACAACACCCTTTATTCCTTTCTATTCGTTTTCGTTTCCATTTCACTCATTTTAATGAATCCTTCCTTAAACTATGGTGACGAAAAAAAGGAGGAGAATGAAAAGAAACCTGAGAGATTGATCGAGATGGCAGTAGAATATCCAATCATTATCGTTCCTCAAAAAGAGGAAGTGAGTATGGATATTATTTTTCATAATAAAGGACGATCAAACGAGGATGTAGAAGTCTGGATTGATTCCCAGCCAAAGGGGTGGAAAGCTAAGATTAAAACTTACAAGTTCACAGTAAGGGGCGCTCATGTCCAATCTGGACAGGACAAGACTCTCACCTTCGAGGCAGTCCCTGATAAAGACGTTAAACCCGGTGAATATAAATTCACAATAAAAGCAAAGACATTGGATGAAAAGTTCAATATGGCTCAGACCATTGTGGTAAAAGTTCAGGAAAAAGAGAAAGAGGTCAAAGAGGCCAAGGGGGTTAAACTCACTACTTCTTATCCAGTGTTGCGGGGTCCATCAGATGCCAAGTTTGAATTTTCAGTCGAAGCAGAGAGTAAATTGGATAAAGAAGCGGTTTTCGACCTATCGGCACAATCACCTGATGGATGGACCGTCAATTTTAAACCAAGATATGAAGATAAATATCTCTCAAGTATCCGTTTAAAACCTAATCTAAGTGAGACGGTTGCCGTAGAAGTCAAACCAATGCCCCTTGCCAGCGCTGGGGAATATCCCATCACGGTTCGAGTAAGTTCCGGAGAAGCACGGGCAGAGGCTACTTTAAAAATTGTAATCACAGGAACCTATGCCTTGGATGCAGGAACCCCAACCGGCCTTCTCTCTTTAGAGACCAGACAGGGAAAGACAGCCAATGTCTCTTTTTACATTAAAAATACAGGGACCGCTACAAACCATGATATCAAATTCATCTCTTTTAAACCCGAGAATTGGAAAGTTGAATTCAACCCCGAAAAGATTCCTTCCATTGAACCCGGAGATCTGAAACAGGTAGAAGCCCTGATTACCCCTTATGAAGAAGCCCTCGTGGGAGATTACTCGGTAGGGGTCAATATCGAGGGGGAGAAGGTAAAGAAGAATTTAGAATTTCGGGTGACAGTCAAACCCTCCACGGCTTGGGGATGGGTTGGAATTGGTATCATCGTTGTGGTGGTGGTTGGTCTTACCGGTTTGTTCCGGGTATTAGGGAGGCGTTAAGATGACCCATGGAGTAATCATAGAGACTGAAGGATTGACAAAGATATATAACCATCAGACAGCCGTAGACCATCTCTCCTTTGTAGTGAAAGAGGGAGAGATCTTCGGTTTCTTGGGGCCCAATGGCGCAGGAAAAACCACCACGATCCTCATGCTTCTTGGTTTGACAGAACCAACAAGTGGCAAGGCCAGGGTTTTAGGAATCGATCCAATCCGAGAACCTATCAAGGTGAAGGGGATGATCGGGTATATGCCAGAGAATATGGGCTTCTATGGGGATCTGGATGCTATTCAAACCCTCAACTTCGTGGCTGAGTTGAATGCGATTCCTCAGGATGTGGCCCAAGAGCGGATTAAAAATGCTCTTAAAATTGTCGGTCTTGCTGATGAATCTAAAAAGAAAGTGGGGGCCTATTCCCGAGGGATGAGACAACGCCTTGGCATCGCAGAACTTCTCCTCAAAGAACCAAAGGTAGCCTTTCTGGATGAACCCACTCTTGGATTAGACCCTGATGCAACCAATTGGATGATGCAATTGATTGAAAGGTTGAGTCGTGAAAGACAGATGACGGTGGTTTTATCCTCCCATCAATTACACCTTGTCCAGAGAATCTGTCATCGCGTCGGGATCATGATCAAAGGGAAGATGGTGGCACAGGGGCCCTTGGAACAACTCGCCAAGGAAAAATTAGGAATTGGCACAGAGCAGTATACCTTGGAGGAAATCTATATGAAATATTTCAAGGAGGCTTAAGCATGCATGGGCTAAAAGCAATATTTAAAAAGGAACTTTCAGATCATTTCAGTAGTTATCGGTTTATGATCCTTTTTGCCTTGATAACTATGGTAAGCCTCATCATCGCTTACATGGTGGGGATCAGCATTAGAGAAGAACTTGCCAATGTGGCCAAGCCTAAATATGTTTTTCTGATGCTCTTTACCTCGAGAGGAGTCCTTTTCTCATTGGTTCAATTCATTGCCTTCTTTGGTCCTTTGATCGGACTGATTCTCGGTTTTGATTTAATCAATCGTGAAAGGGCCGAAGGCACTTTGAGTCGACTCCTTTCCCAACCGGTTTATCGAGACTCGGTCATCAATGGTAAATTCCTTGCCGGGGTGGTCACCATTAGTATCATGATGGTCTCTATCGTTCTTTTGATAACCGGTCTGGGATTGAGGATGATTGGAGTGGTGCCCGGATTGGATGAGGTATGGCGTATTGGGGTCTATCTGGTCATCAGCATCATTTATATCTCTTTTTGGCTTGGAGTGGCGATCCTCTTTTCCATCCTTTTTCGGGGAATTGCGACCTCTGCCCTTGCGGCACTGGCCGTCTGGATCTTCTTCTCTTTCTTTGTTCCTCTTGGAGCAACCATTCTTGCTGATGCCATCGCTCCTGAAACAGGCGAATCGAGTCCTGAGGCCATTATCAGCCATGCCAAATTTCAGCGGGCCTTCTCTCTCGTCTCTCCCATGCACCTCTATACCGATTCAACGGGGACCATTATTGATCCCACGAGAAAGACGACGCGAACGGTCGTCCTCATGGGACCTTTAGAAAAACTTTCACTGTCTCGTTTTTCAGGACCACTCACTTTAGGTTTGAGTATCCTTGTGGTGATGCCATACATCATTTTACTGATTGCTATCACCGTAATCTGTTTCGCGATTTCCTATACCGTTTTTATGAGGCAGGAGATTCGATCTCTTTAGACCAAGGGATTTCTTACTTGAGGTAAGCAGAAATGAGGTGTCATCGCTGTAGGGGGGTGATGAACTATGAAATCTTCCAAAATGTGGAGGGAAATTTCTGGGGCTGGAGGTGCCTCCTTTGCGGCGAGATCATTGATCCAGTGGTATTAAAGAATAGACATCATCAAAAGCCGAATCGGAAGGCCTCCTAAAGGCCTTCCTTAAAATAGGATTTGGAGCTCGGTTTGAAATTAAAGATTCAGTTTCTGGAGATCTGAAGGGACTTTAAAAAAAGGATGAGAAGGATGACAGACCCATGATTGGAAAGGAGGTGGGATATCATGAGGAATCTATTCTATTGGATGGTATTCCAGATCCTCATCGGACTCTGGCTCATGATTTCCCCTTTCATTCTTGGGCATAGGGAGATCACGAGCATCGTTACGAACAACCTGATCTTCGGAGCCATCGTGCTCATCCTTGGCATTGGGGTAGCCTACTACCAGAGAACAGCACCAGGGATTGAATCTGCGGCAAAGAAGAATGCCTAAGAATTTGCCCCTGATTCAAATCATTTGATAATCCAAAGGGCCTGTCCATTCCTTCCCACCTTTTTCAGATATTTTTATCACCCTTTTTAAGGAGGTGTTCATCCATGATGAAGGAGATTCGAACAGCTATTATTGGTGTAGGAAATTGTGCAAGTTCCTTTGTCCAGGGACGTTTCTACTATAAGGATCCCAATGCTTACATTCCAGGTCTGATTACAAATAATTTTGGGGGATATAGAGTTCAAGATATCCAATTGGTGGCTGCCTTTGATGTGGATGAGAGAAAGGTTGGAAAAGACTTATCTGAGGCCATCTTTTCAGAGCCAAACTGTACTACGGTTTTTCAAAAGGACATCCCCTTTATGAATTGTGAGGTTGAGATGGGATTTATCATTGACAGCATTCCCCCCCATAATGACCAATTCCCTGAATCGGTACGATTTAAACCCAAAGAAAATATTTACACTAGCCTGGAGCAAGCAAAACGTGCCATTGTCCAAAGTCTACGAAAGAAAAGGATTGATGTCCTGATCAATTACCTTCCGGTCGGGAGTGAGGAAAACACCTTATTTTATGCAGAATGCTGTCTGGAAGCTGGATGTGCCTTTGTCAATGCCATTCCAGTATTTGTCTCTAAGACTTATGGGGAACGATTCAAAAGAGCAGGACTTCCCATCCTGGGTGATGACATCAAATCTCAAGTGGGTGCCACGATTATCCATCGGGTATTGACCAAGCTCTTTGAGGACCGCGGCCAATTGATCAAAAGGTCTTATCAATTGAATGTAGGAGGAAATACCGATTTCCTTAACATGCTGGATCGAGTTCGGCTAAAAAACAAAAAGATTAGCAAGACCCAATCCGTTCTCAGTCAAATGAATGGGAAAGGATTCGATCCTCAAAACATTTATATTGGCCCCAGTGATTATGTTCCCTGGTTAAGGGATAATAAGATCTGTTTCTTAAGAATTGAGGCGGAGCAATTTGGTGGGGTCCCCATGAATGTTGAGGTAAGACTCTCAGTAGAAGATTCGCCAAACTCTGCCGGAGTCATGATGGATGCTGTTCGAGCAGCTAAGGTAGCCTTAGACCGAGGACTTTCAGGACCAATTATTGAAGCCAGCGCCTATCTTTTTAAATCTCCTATCCAGCAGTTTGAGGATACCCTTGCTCGGGATATGCTGAAACGCTTTGCAGAACCCCAAGTTAGCCCAACCATGTTAATGGATGATCTTTTTGTAACCCCTCAGAAATCCATGGCCGTTTAAGATTGGAGACCTAAAAATTAAGACAGGAGGGAGAACATGAATATTGCCATGATGTCAGCATGGAATTCAGATTCTGGAGTATCAGTCCATGCCGAGCTCATCGGACGAGAATGGATAAAAATGGGGCATCGGTTACATGTTTTCTCCTTCTTCTCTTCTGATTTTCATGGGACCACCCTCCTTGCCGAGGACGAAGACTATGTGGTGAGGTGTTTTACCACCTCCAGAAATATCAACCGTTATCTTGATCCCAGACCGATCCTCTCTTCGGACTACGATATTTTTATTGCTCAGGATCTGGGAATGCTCCCTCAGGACGAATTGGCTAAAATATTCCATCACATTCAAAGAAAGGCAAGCACCCTTACCATTATCCATGATAATCAACCTTCTTCAGACCCATCTTTTTATCAATTCGATTGGGATCGGATCATCTGCTTTGATCATCGCTATGAGGCTTTCTTACAAAAATACCATCCTGTAGATAAGATCATTACCATCCCATTTCCATGCCATCCTTTAAAGAGGGGAGATCAAAAAGAGGCAAGATCAAGATTGGGACTTCCCCAAAACCGAAAGATTCTTTTAATCTTTGGACAAAGAATTAAGGAACATCTTCCACTTTTGCCTGTCATTCAGGAGATTCATTTCCATCCTCCAATCCTACTCCTTATCATCTCTCAGAAGGATTTGGATGAACTTCGTGGAATTGAGGGGATGGAAATAGAGGTTCGGGAGGAATCCCCTGACCTTGAAACCCTCTATCATTATCTCCATGCTTCAGATGTTTTGATCCTCCATCGAAACCCCTGTGATGGAGTAGTCGTCTCAAGTGCAGCCTTTCAATGTCTGGGATCAGGTTGTCCCATTCTCGCTTCGAAAACCTCCTTTTTTGAAACCCTTGGAGAGGTAGTGGTCACCTACTCTGATCTAAAAGAATTTAAAGAATCAATGATCGATATCCTCAATGGTGGGAAAAGATATCAGACCTCCCAAAGGGCACTGGTGGATTTCCTATCCACAAATTCAGCGGAGCAGGTGGCTAAACAATATCTCGAACTCTTTCATACCCTTAGGGAGGAGAGAAAAGAGTCCATGTCTTACCCCATCTCGCAAATCATAGGAACAAGGAAGCCAATTTCTACTGACATTAAACAGGAGGGACTTTCTATTCCATCCATGACCAGAATTCAGAATTTCAATAAAAGGAGGCTCCAGCCGCATTAGCGGGATTTACGCCTCCTTTAAAAAGGAGGTGAGGGAGATGCTCTCTTTTATATCGACCTTTCCGCCTGCCATGTGTGGGATTGGAACCTATACCAAATATTTGACCTGTTGTATGTCAGAAGATCAATGGAATGTAATTGCTTTTAAACCAGATGAATTTCAAACCTGCGGTGGGGATCTATTCATAAACCAGAATCTAAGGGTAAACTATTGGATTTCTCTCAAAGACCCTTGTCTTCCCCCTCAAATCAAAGGCGAGGTCATATGGTTCCAGCACTCTTTTGGGATGTGGGGAAGGGTTAATACCCACTTCTTAAAATTGATTCAAGAGGCGAAATCCAGAGGAAAAAAGGTTGGAGCAAGTTTCCACACCATCCATTTTCAGTCCGAAGAAACTTCATATGGGATGCAAACCAAAGAGAGAGACCTTCTTGGTGAGGCACTGCCCTTTTTAGACTTTGTCACCGTATTCACCCTTGGGGCTCAACGGGCGGTGATTGAGGCTTTTCCTCAATACAGAGAAAAGGTTTTGGTTTTGAGACATGGGGTTCATCAATATCCCAAAATTAGCAAGGAGTATGCAAGGGAGAAACTTTTCAACTACCTTTCTCAATTAGATATTGTCTCCCCCTTTGAGAGGATTAGGCTGAGGGGGATTGAAAAATCCTTCGTGAAAGGGAGTACCGCTTTAATTGGAAATTTTGGTTTCATTACACAGGATAAAGATCCCCTCCAGCTCTATGAGATAGGAAGGGAGGTTAAAAAAAGACTTCCAAAACATCGGATCATCACCCTTTTTGTTGGAAAGATTCAAGAAAGGAAAGATAAGAAGAAGGAAGACTATCTTCCAATTCTTGAAGGGTTGAGATCCATTCATGATGGAAAGGAGAATCTATTTTACGAAGATTATCTCCCAGAAAACCTTTTCCCTTTTGCTTTCACCGCATTAGATGTGGCTGTCTTTTGGTGCCATAATGCTACCCAATCAGGAAGGATGGCCCATGCCCAAGGAACAGGGGTGGCCATTGCAGGTCGGAAACTTGAAGGTATTGGAGAGACTTTGGAACTATCCAATCTTCCCTCTGCCACCACCCTAAATGGGTTGGCGGACAAGATCGCAGAAATTATCAAGGACCCTAAATATCGGGTAAAAATTGAAGAGTCAAGTCAAAGATACGCAGAACAATTCTCCTTTCCCAATCAGGCCAAAAAGCATCTCTTATTAGCTGAATCCATCAAGGATGGAGTGAGCCTTCCAATTCTGGATGGGGAGGATATGAATGACTCCTATATTCGAAAGGTTAGCCATTGGAGACCTATGGGATTTAGAGAATCCAGAGGATGGGTTGGGATCCGTTCTTAATGTCGCTGAGGAGGTAGAGGTAAACCTTCCTCATTTGATCTATTACAAAATCCCCCTCAAGGACGGGATTCCCATCCCGCCTGAGAGAATGCGTGAGGCCATCCAATGGATCCAAAAACAGATCGCTTCAAAGAAGGTCCTCGTGGCTTGCCATTATGGAGTTGGGAGATCAGCATCAATTATCATCGGGTATCTTTGTAGCATCGGATTTGGGTATCAGGAAGCCCTTGCTTTCATCTCTTCAAAAAGGGCAGGGATAAATCCTATCCCAGGCCTTAAAGAGACAATCACAGAGACTCTTAATCTTCTTTAGGAGGTTAAAATGCATATCGCCATGATGACTGCTTGGAATACTGATTCAGGAGTGGCTGTCCATGCTGAACCCATTGGTAGGGCCTGGCGAGAGATGGGGCATGAAGTTACCATATTTAGCCATGTCTCCCATGATTATCATGGAGAGGGTTTCACCCACAAAGATGAGGATTTTGTCATCCGATGTTTAGGAACCCAGAGGTCTAATTTTCTCGATCCCCGTCCTATCCTGACCACAGACTTTGATATCTTAGTGGTTCAAGATTTAAGAATGCTTCCTGTTGAAAATTTAGCCAAGATCTTTCCCCTGATAAGAAATCGAGCAAGAACCATTCACGTGGTTCATGAAAACAGGCTCCCTGAGGACCCTTGGTTTTATCAATTTAGCTGGGATGGAGTGGTCTATTTTGATGAAAGGCAAGATTTCTTAAAAGATGTCTATCCAAAGGCCAAACTGATCCCTTTCCCTTGTTTTCCAATTAGAAGAGGAGATCAGAAAGCAGCCAGAAAGAAGCTTAATCTTCCTTTTGATAAGAAGATCATTTACATTTTTTGCCACAGGGGGTACGAACCTTTCCTCAGGGATCTTCCTGATGAGTTAAAAGGGAAAGCCCTTCTCCTCTTTGTTGTTCCGCCCAATTATCAAATGGTTGAAATAGGAAGAGTCCCCCCATGGATGATTATTCGTGAAGAGAGGGTATTGTCCGAAGAAAGATTTGACGATTATCTCTATGCAGCAGATGTGGTCATCCTCCATAAATTTCAGAGTCTTCATCTTGGGGTCGTCTCTTCGACAGCATTTCAAGCCCTCGGAGCTGGATGTCCTATCCTTGTCCCTGGACTTTCAGACTATTTTAGACCCCTTGAAAATGAAGTCCTCCATTATCATGATGTCCATGATCTTGGGGAACAATTGATTGACCTGCTTCTTAAAAATGGAGAGAAGAGGAGGTCTGTCATTGACCAGGCAGATGGTTTCTGCTCGGTCAATTCCCCACAGATCATTGCCAAACGTCTTATTGATTTCTTTGTTGAGATTGGAAGACCTGCTTGGAGACACACATGATCACTCATCCGGTTCTCATCGGTCCATTTAAGGATTATGAAGAAAATCCCATCCTCGGGCCAACAGATGGGTTTCAATCCGAACGCCTTTATAACCCTTCTGTCATGAAGGAGGGAGAAAGGTTCTTTATGTTTTACCGCGCCGAAGCAGGGGATGGGGTCACGGGTCGAATTGGTCTGGCTGAAAGTGAGGACGGATTCTCCTTCACCTGCCACAAGGAGCCAATTCTAACGCCGAGCGATGACTTCGATCGGGGAGGTTGCGAGGACCCAAGGATTGTGAAGTTGGATGGGATTTTTTACTTGACCTATGTAGGAAATAGTCAACGATACCATGTGTCTAATATCTGTTTGGCCACCTCGAAAGACCTTATCATTTGGAGAAAATGGGGGACGATCCTGAGCCCAAAACGGGAGGGATGGAATAGTGGCCAGTTGAAGGCTGGAGTCCTTGTGCCAGAAAAAATCAACGGGAAATATGTCATGTATTTTATGGGTGAGGAGAAACCCTGGAGATCTTCCATAGGGATGGCTTACTCAGAGGATCTCGTTCATTGGGTAGAACCCTTAGATCAACCCGTTCTCATGCCCCGTCCTGGATATTTCGACAGTCAGGGCATTGAGCCTGGTCCAACCCCCGTAATCCTGGATGAGGGGATACTCCTCGTTTATAACGGATGGGGAGCCGACTGTATCTACAAGACCTCGCAAGTACTCTTTTCTAAAGAAGATCCCACCAAGCTCCTCTGGAGAGCAAGCCAACCTATCTTAAAGCTTTCAAAAGACTATGGAAAGGAATTTGGGGAGGGAAACCACTGCGTGGCTGAGGGATTGGTGAAGGTTGGGAATCAATGGTTTCTCTATTATGGAGCGGCTGATCGATTTACATGCCTGGCCACTTATGAGGAGAAAAAAAGATGATGCTGAAGCGCTTTATTAAGAATCCTATATTGAAACCAAAGAGGGAGAATGACTGGGAATCGAAACTGGTCTTTAATCCAGGAGCCATATATGACAAGGGACTCTTTCACCTCATCTATCGAGCGGTTGGAGAGGATGATATTTCAAGGATTGGGTATGCCGTGAGTGTGGATGGTTATGAGTTTTTCCGCTTGGACAAACCTGTATTCACTCCGAGGGGAGTGGCTGAGAGCAAAGGTTGTGAAGACCCAAGAATCGTCTCGATCGATGGTAAGCTTTACATGACCTATACGGCCTATTCGATCAAAGGGGTGAGGGTCTCCCTTGCCTCCACTCAAAACTTCATCCAATGGGAGAGGTTTGGAGTGGTTCTCCCTGATATGGAAAATAAGGATGCCGTCCTCTTTCCCGAAAGGATTAATGGAAAGTATGTCATGCTTCACAGACCGATGGAGCCTCCCCGAAGCATTTGGATCGCCTATTCTGATGATCTCATCCACTGGAGTGATTTTAAGAAGGTGATGACCCCCCTTGAGGGCAGATGGGATAGTGTAGGTATTGGCTCAGCAAGCCCTCCTGTGAAGACGGAAAAAGGATGGCTACTCATCTACCATGGCATCGATGAAGAGAGTGTTTATCGCCTGGGGGTTGCTCTCCTTGACCTGAATGATCCTTCTCAAGTGATCGGAAGACATCCTGACCCCGTCCTTCAACCCGAAGAGGATTATGAACTTCGTGGAGAGGTAAGGGAAGTCGTCTTTGGTTGTGGCATCTGCGAGGTAGAGGAGAAATACTTTATTTACTATGGTGCAGCAGATCGAGTGATCTGTGGGGCAACGGCAGAAAAGAGAGATTTGTTGGATCTATTTTAACCCCTTTGGAGTGATTTGGATTCATATCCATGTTTTTATAACAATGATCAATACCACTCAATTTGGTTAGAATCAGGAGGTTACGATGAACATCACAATGATGAGTCGGTGGAATATTCCCTGTGGAGTTTCCCTCCATGCAGAACTCATTGGTAGGGCATGGGTTAAAATGGGACATAATCTCCAAGTGCTTGCTCCGGTTGAATGGGAAGGTTACCAATGCGATAAAGATGAATCCTATGTAAGACGTTGTTACCGTCTCCCAAAGTCTGAGAGAAAGGAAGGCTACTTCTTTGATCCCAACCCTTTTCTTCATATAGAGGGTGAAGTCTTCGTAGTTCAAAATCTTGAGATTCTTCCCATGGAAGATCTCCTAAGGATTTATCCAGCAATAAGAGAGAAGGCCAAGACCATCTTTGTCGTTCATGAAGGAAAGCCTCCTAAAGATCCAACCTTCTATCAATTTGAATGGGATGCCATTGTCTGCTTTGATGAAAGGTATAAGAGATTCTTAAAGGAGATTTATCCTGAAGAAAAGATTCATATCATCCCTTATCCCTGTCATCCAATCAGCCTTGGGGATAAGGTAGAATCAAGAAAAAAATTGGGTCTCCCACTGGATAAAAGGGTCATCTTTAATTACGGAATAGGGGTTTACCGTCATCTCCACCTCCTTCCCACCCTGGCCAGAATAAACCAAGAATATCCTCTCATCCTTTTAACCTTGACCCATATTCAGGATTGGTACGATCTTTTTGAAGCGGTCAAGAATATCTACCCATTCATTGATCTAAGAAAAGGGGATATTCCTATCAAAGAGCTATACACCTATCTCCATGCTGCTGATGTCCTCTTGATCCACAAAGATTCTGCAGAGGCTGTGGTCGTCCCCTCAACCGCATACCTCTGCATGGGGGCAGGGTGTCCTATCCTGGCTTACGACACTAACTTTTTTGAAACCTTTAACCAAGAAGTGATCAAGTATAGCGATTTGGGGTCGGCCCTTAAAGAAGTATTTGAGGGGAGTCCCCGGATTCACTCCGTTTTAAAAACGGCAAGAAATTTTGTGGAGGACAATTCCTCCTACAAGATTGCAGAGAGATTTATTGAACTTTTTGAATCTCTCTTAATTAAGAAAGAGACTCCTATCCTCACCCTCGAAAGGGTTAAGGAAAAAGAGGATCATCGAGGGAGAATTCCTCTCTCAGGGTGAGATGGGATGAACCCCATGGAATCAGGAGAAGGGATGATCAATATGTTAGAAGATAAGGGGAAATGCGAAGGAGAGATCAGACCTTGGGGCGGATTCTTGGTGCTGGAAGACCAATTGACCCATAAGGTCAAACGGATATGGGTAAATGCCGGTCACCGATTGAGTTACCAGAAACATGCAAAACGATCAGAGCATTGGGTCATTATCGAAGGCCAAGCTAAAGTCATTTTAAATGGGAAAGAGATCTTCCTGGAGCCAGGTGGCTCTATTGATATTCCACAAGGTTCAGCTCATCGAATTGGAAATATTGGCAAAGGAATTCTCTCTTTTATAGAAATTCAAAGGGGAGAAGATTTTGCAGAGGAGGATGTGATTCGCTTAGAAGACGACTATGGAAGGGTTTCAGGATGATTGGCCCATGAGAGAAACAGGGATTCAGAAAAGGGAAAAAAATATGAAAAATGAATTCATCACCGGGGTGAATTACTGGCCTATTGAATCTGCCATGAACTGGTGGCATTGCTTCGATTCAAGCATCGTAGCGGATGATTTCTCAAGAATCAAAGAAGCAGGGCTTAGGGTGGTCAGGATTTTCTTACTATGGGAGGATTTCCAGCCCTTGCCCAAAAAGGTTTCAACGAAGACACTCGATGAGCTCGTCAGGGTTTTAGAGATTGCTCATCCAAAAGGTCTCCTCATCCTCCCTACCCTGTTCACAGGGCATATGAGTGGCATCAACTACCTTCCCCCCTGGATGCTTGAGTTAAAAGAATCTGAGGCTCGTTTCCCGGTCTTTTCAGAAGGGAAAAAGAGGAGAAATCCCATCCAAAACTTTTATTCGGATCGAGACCTGATGGAGGCTCAAAAATATTTGATCCGTGAAGTGTCATCAGCCCTTCAGGGCCATCCTTCTCTTTGGGCATGGGACCTTGGGAATGAACCCTCCAATCTGATCATTCCAAACCACAGGCAAGAGTCTCTTATCTGGTTAGAAGAGATGGTTTCAGAATTGAAGAAGAAGGATGAAACCGTCCCTGTGACCTTAGGCCTTCATCAGGAGGATTTAGAGGAAGATCGGAAGATGGGCCCAAAAGAAGTCGCTACCTTTTGTGATTTCATATCCATCCATACCTATCCAATCTATGCCAACTGGGCAGATGGCCCATTGGATGTGGATCTACCCATCTTTTTAGGGCTTCTCACCTGCTGGCTTGGATCTAAAGAGGTGCTGATTGAAGAGGTAGGGATTCCCTCCTCTCAAGAGTCCCAGGAGGGAAGAATCTTCTCAGAAGAGGAGGCTTATGAATATTATGAAGGTCTCCTGAAAAAAATCAAAAATCCTTCTTTTCTCGGGAGCCTTTTCTGGTGCTATGGTGACTATGCACGTTCTCTTTGGGATCAGACTCCCTTTGATGAAAATATCCATGAACGGTTTTTCGGACTATTCCGCGCAGATCATTCTCAAAAGTCTTTCACTTCCCTATTGAAAGACCTTCCTTTAAAAATAGACCCAACGCCAACCTCCCTCGATTGGATCGACATAGAACCTCAGGAATATTACAAAAATCCTCATCACCATCTTTTGCGACTCTATCAGAGGTTTAAAGAACGAGGTTGAATGCAAAAGGGTAAATTAAAATGGAAGCAGTGGAAAGAAATGAAACAGATCATGAAAAACCCTGGCGATCCCTTTCCCTCCAAAGAGAGTGGCAATCCATCCTTTCATTGAGGGGAAAAGAGAGGATGGAGGCCATCCTCTCATCGGACCATCCCAGAGAGATCTTCCAATCCCTTCATGAGGAAGAAGCCTATTTGACGATTAAGGAGATTGGTGAGCAGGATGCCCTTCCTCTCCTCTCCTTAATGTCTCATGAGCAGATTCAATACCTTCTCGACCTTGAGCTTTGGAGGGGATATGAATTTAATCCCGAAAAGGTGGACCATTGGCTTCCTCTCATCCTTTCATGTGATGAGGAGACCAAGAAACAATGGCTAAGCTCAATAGACTTCGATACCCTTCTTCTCCTTCTGAAGAAAAATATACGAATCCATACGAATGGAGAAGAATCTTTTCTCTCGGGTTCAATAGAGGACATTTTTACTCTTGATAGCTTTTACTTTATCGAAGTCTTAAGGCCTACCCTTCGAACTCAGATAGAACAATTGTTAAAGACTCTTGCAGACTTAGACTTCCAATTCTATTTGAGATTGATGGATCAGGTTCAATGGGAGATCGAGGCAGAGCTTGAAGAAAGGGCCCTCCACTTCAGAGAGGCAAGGCTCGCAGATAAAGGCTTTCCCAATATGGAAGAGGCTCAATCCGTTTATCAGTATCTTACCCCACAAAGATTAAAAGAAAGACTTGAAGAGCAAGTAATTCATCTCTTAGAAATTCCCGAAGATGGTTCTATCCCCTCTTTCCCGCTGGCTCTCAAGGATGAAAACCTCTTCTTCTCCATTTGTCTAAGGGAGTTGGAAGAGGGACCTCTCCTGGAACGAATAAAGATGGAACTGGCTACCTTGGCCAACCAGGTTTTAATGGCTGATCTGCCTGAGACGATTGATTTAGCCACTTTTCAAAAAAGCCTTGTGAAGACAGGAGCGTACCTCAGTATTGGACTGGAAATCCTTTCGGAAGGGAGGCCAGAGCAATCCAAAGGGTGGTTGGAATCGATTCCACTAAAATTCCTCTTTCAGGTCGGATTTGGAGCCACACTCGATTTAAAATGGAAAGCTGAAAGGCTTTGGAAGAAGGGCTGGTTTTCAGAAAAACAGATTCCCCTTGACTTTTTAGGTTATCCTTGGGAGGAACGTATGAGAGGGGTGCTCAAGAAAAGGCCTCTCTTATTTACAGAAATTCCAGAGTTTGGTTATCGGGAATTTCGATCTTTAAAAGAGATTCACTTGATTCAGAAGGAGATTGAGAAATCCAATCTTCTTGTAAAAATTCTCTCTACCCTCCCTCCCTTTTCTTACTCCGAAGGGCTTCAATGGAAAACGGTTCTTCTCAATGCATTTCTATTGGACCGGACCAATACTTTCTCTTCAACCCGATTTATGACCTTAGAAGAAATCATTTCCCTGAGGAATCAACTTCAAAAAGAAAAGGGGGATCTAAAAAATGCTTTCCTTCAGTGGATGAAGGAAAGGGTTGAAGAAATGTCAGAAAATGAAGCCATTCTATTGGAGGAAATGACAGTTCTCATATTGGAAGAGATCCATCCTTAATCTTCGAAGACCCTTCTCCCATCTTCAACCGTTTCAGGATGAGTTGTGAATCGCCTATAAAAAATTTATAATATAAAAAAAATAAATGGGTGGTTTTATGGAAGGTTCGGTCAAAGCAATATTGTCGGATAAGGACCTTGATTTTGTGATCGAGACGGTTGCCCCGAAGGTCATCGATAAACCCAAACTCAAACAGATCATCCTCGAAGACGAAGGTTTCCGAAACTCATTTATTGGTGATGAAAAGATCTTTAAGAGGGTGATGGAGGAGGAGAATCTCTTTTTAAAGATCTCCCCTACTCTTTTCTTCCAGATTTTGCTCCGTAGAACAGTGATCGATTTAGAAAAGGTAAGCTATACCTTTGAAAAGACGAGTACAGCAAAGATCCCGATCTTCGATACAAAAGAGGTGATTGACTTATTATCGAAGGAATCCATCTTGCTTTATCCTCTTTTACTAAGATTCAGACATATACCCTTTCAGTTCCACTTGGAAAGGGAATATGGGAGAAAATTCACTTTAATGATATGGATCTTCCAACCCTAAAGCATTTCTGCGAATTGGTGGATGAAGAGTATCGACTCGGTTTTTACAAAAGGATTGCCGACCTCTGTCTCTTTATTTTAGGGATATTTCCTGAGTATGTGGAACATGAGTACCGCTATCCTTTCTCTGGCCAATTGAGACCGCAGATCCCTGGGAAAGTTAGAATGAGTCCGGAGGAATATGAGAAGGAGGGTCGAAAATTTTACCAATTAGCAGCCACTCACCCCTATTCTCAGAACTTGAGTGAGGTTTTCTGGTCTCTCTATGAAAATTTTCAAAAGGCCAAAAAGCCTCTCAATTTTATTGCAGACCATTATATGCACTACCAGAAACATAAATTCTTTTCATAATGGGCCTTTAGGGGGTCCCGAGAAAATCTAAAACGGCCTCTCTCACCTTATTCAAGTCTACCTTGGTATTAAGGCAAGGGCCATTGGGACGTTCGTTCAGAATCCCGATGACAGGAATGGGATAGCTATCTTGAATCCCACTGGTTAAATCAAGTTCACAGGCTACAGCCACAATGGCCTCGGGTTTGTTCTCCACAATGATCCTTCGGGCCAGAGTCCCTCCTGTAGCCACTGCAATCTTCACGTGGAATTGATCAGAAAGCTCAATCAAATCCTTAATCTCACACTTCCCACACCCCTTGCAATTTTTTATATTCCCTGTGATGCGAATTTGGCAATCAAAATTCTGAATGCAATGGGGGAGCAAAATTAACAACCGGCTGGGGGAGGTTCGGTGATGGTTTGAACGGACCAGATGGTTATTCAATTCGATAAACGATTGTTGAACCTTCTCTTTTGAAACCCCAACCAACCTTCCCATTAAAATCATAAAGGGAAAAAGGACTTTGGCTACGATTCCTCTTAATTTCTGGGAAAAAAAGAAGTCCCTTCCCCTAATAATGGTAAAGACCAAGAGAAGCCCTCCTGAAAGCATGAGGAAGACCAAAATGGCCATAGCCAGGGTAAAGAAGAGAGGGAGCGAGGAATGAATATTCTTTAGTCCCACGATCGGAACATACCAGAGGAGAAAGATGAGAAAGAAAAGGATTAGACAGGTGAGGACTAAGAGTCCAATAAAAATTCTCTTTTTGGGTTTGATCTTCAATGTGACCTCATCCATTCGGAATGACCCGTTCGTGGTGAGGAGGATTTAAGGTTTTTAATCCCAAATATCATTAATGAAAGACGGTCCCCACGGTTATGGGATGTCCAGAAAGAAATTCTTTGACACCCATCCTGCGCTTGCCTTCTAACTGAACCTCTTTGATCAGATAGGAATTTTCTCCTGTCTCGACCTCGATAGAATCTAACCCCACCCAGATCACTGTTCCAAATTTACCCGTAGATCTCCTCTCCCTGATTTCTCCTCGGTAAATCCTCAGAAGATGGTTATCCCATTGGGTAAAGGTCCCTGGCCATGGATGGAAGGCCCGGACTTGACGATCGATCTCTAAAGCGCTCTTTTTCCAATCGATGTAGCCATCCCCTTTCTTTAGAGAGGGGGCATACGTTGCTTTAGAATGATCTTGGGGGATGGGTTGAATTCCTCCTGTTTTCATTTTTTCAAGAGTCTCGACCAAGAGTTGACCTCCTACCTCGGCCAATCGACTCTGGAGGCTCTCCAGGGTATCTCTCTCGCTGATCGAAACCTCCTTTTGGAGGAGGATGTCTCCTGTATCCAATCCTTCATCCATCTTCATCGTGGTGACCCCTGTGACCTCTTCCCCATTTAAGATGGCCCAGGCAATTGGAGCTGCTCCTCTGTATTTAGGAAGCAAAGAGGCGTGAACATTGATGGCTCCAGATTTCGGAATATTTAATAGAGATGGAGGTAATATTTGGCCAAAAGCCACAACCACCATGAGATCAGGCTGAAGCCTTCTTAATTCATCCTGAAATCTTTCTTCTCTCACCCTCTCAGGCTGAAAGAGATTGAGCCCATATTGAAGGGCAAACTCTTTGATAGGTGAAAAGATCACCTTTCTCCCCCTCCCTCTCTCTCGGTCGGGTTGGGTGACAACACCCACCACCTGGTCAGGCCCTTCCAGGAGGGCTCTTAAAGATGGGATGGCAAAGGAAGGAGTCCCAAAAAATATGATCCTCCAGCCCTTTAAACTCAATCTTTTTCTGTCCTCCGTCTCTCCTTTTTTAATTTATTTCGATAAATCTCTCGCTTCAGACGACTGACCCTGTCTAAGATGAGAATCCCATTAAGATGATCAATCTCGTGTTGGAGGGCAAAGGATAAAATCCCCTCTCCTTTTATCTCAACCTCCTTACCATCAGGAGACCAACCCCTGACAAAAACCCTCTCTTTCCTCTTTACCTTTTCCAAACAATCTGGAACACTCAAACATCCTTCCTCATGATCGATCTCTCCCTCTTCAGAGATCACCTCTGGATTGATCAATGCAAAAAATTCCTGCTTGGGGTCAATGGGGCTCACATCCAGGACAATGACTCTTTTAAGAATTCCAACTTGAGAGGCAGCCAGACCCACCCCCCCTGCCTCATACATGGTCTCCCTCATGTCCTCAATCAATCTCTTGATAGGGTCATCAATCTGGGTGATGGCCTCGCACCGTCTCTTTAAAATAGGATGGGGAAATTTAAGAATCTCTAAGACAGCCATCTCTCTGTCATCTCCGATGTTTTTTCTCTATAAAGAATAACATAAACAGGGAGAAAATGGCTACCAGAAGACCGATCGCCTGCGAGGTGGAAAGAAGATCTCCAAAAATAAATCCCCTCGGATCCCCCCTGAAGAATTCAATGACAAAACGAATGATTGAATAGAGTAAAAGAAAGAGCAAGAAGACTTGGCCATCATGGGTTTTCCTTTTCTCCACTTCGCTCAAAATGAAAAAAATCACTATTCCACTGAATGCCTCATAGAGTTGAGTGGGATGAATCGGAACATTTAACCTTGCCAAAGAGTTCGGATCAGTAAAGACCACGCCCCATGGGAGGGAGGTCTCCTTTCCATAACAGCACCCTGCAGAAAAACAGCCGATTCTACCAAAAGAAAGTCCCAAGGCAATCAAGGGTGAAATCAGGTCGGCTAATTTCCAGACAGGTAGCCGGTGTCTCCTCATATACCCGAGGGCCACCAGGGCAGCAAGGATGAATCCTCCATAAAAGACCAATCCCCCCTCCCATATTTTAAAAATCTTCATTGGATGATTTCGATAGCTATTGAAATTGATGAAGACAAAGAGCAACCTTGCTCCAACCAGGGTAGATAAAACCGTATAGAAGAAGAGATCCGCTACGTTCTCAAAAGAAATCTTAATCTCCGATCTTCTCATTCTTAAAAATGCAAGCAGAACAGTGAGCGCAAAGCCAAGGAGTATGAAAAAACCATAGGAATAAATGTTCAAACCACCGATTTTAAAAAGGATAGGATACATCGTTTGAGGTTTGGCGTTTAGAGTTTGGCACCGGGTTTATAGTGACTTCTTTCGTTTACTCTTACGGTATTTTAACCCCTCCAGATCTCTCTTTAAAAATTCTAAGGCCATCAAACCAATACCTACACAGATGGCTGAATCCGCAACATTAAAGGTAGGCCAAGGGTTAAAAATTTGCCAGGGAAGAAAGGGGAGGTAAAATTGAAGAAAATCAACCACCTCTCCATATCGAAGTCGGTCGACAAGGTTTCCAATCGCTCCACTCAAAATAAGGGAAAAGGAGAGCACAAGTATCTTTTCGCCCTCTCGCAATCTGATGAAGATATAGATGATGGCTAATATGGCGGTAAGGGAGATGCCAATAAAAAATACAGACCCGATTCCATCCCTTTCTCCCCCAAAGATTCCAAATGCACCTCCAGGGTTTCTCATATGGATGAGATTAAAGAATCCATGAATCACCTCCCTCCTCTGATAGGGAGGCAATGTTTGAACTACAAGGAACTTCGTCCACTGGTCCAGAAAGAGAATTCCGATACAGAAGATCAAAAAAACCCAATATTTTCTCTTCATGTCTCTTTAAATCACCCTATGGCATAATGGCCTCTTTCTCCCCATTTTGCATCGGGCGTTAGGTGTTTTGTGTAATCACCCCAACACATCTCTTACAGATGGTTTGATATTCAGGATGCTCCCCGACACTCACATCATAGTTCCAACAACGCTCACATTTCTTTCCTTCAGCCCGGTAGACCTCTACCCTGACTTCTTTTCCATCTTTCTGAAGATGAAGGGTTACCGAAGAAACAATAAAGATTGATTTTAAATCGCTTTCATAGGGTTTGAGAAAAGCAAAGACTTTCTCCGGAAGGTAAAGATGGACCTGTGCATCCAAAGAAAGGCCTATCGTTTTGTCTTTTCGAGCTTCTTCCAAGGTCTTGGTGACGATTGACCGAATTTCCCAAATCTGCTCCCAACGTCCATCCAGCGCCTCATCGAGGTACTCCCTTTTGACCTCTGGAAAGGAGGTGAAATGAACGCTTTCTTCCTCCTCCCTCCTGCCAGGAATATATTGCCAAACCTCTTCGGTGGTGAAAGGAAGAATCGGAGCCAACAGAGAGGTCAAGGCCTTTAAAACCTCAAAAAGGACAGTTTGGGCAGATCTTCTCCCTTGAGAATTGGGCGGAAACGTATAGAGTCGATCTTTCAAAATATCAAAATAGAGGGCACTCATCTCCACTGCACAAAAATTCTGAACACGGTGGTAGACCACATGAAATTCAAACCGGTCATAGGCCTCTCGAACCCGGCTAATCAACTTTTGAAGTTGATGAAGCACCCAACGATCAATCTCAAAGAGTTCATGATAGGGAATCCGATCCTTTTCTGGATGAAAGTCATAGAGATTTCCCAAGAGAAAGCGGTAAGTATTTCGGATCCGAAAGTAACTATCCGCTAACCGTTTCAGGATCTCTTGTGAAATCTTAATATCCTCTTTGTAATCCTCTGCGGCCACCCAGAGCCTGAGGACATCCGCCCCTAATTGGTGGATCACCTCTTCCGGAGCGATGACATTTCCTGCGGATTTTGACATCTTCTTGCCTTCTCCATCCACCACAAATCCATGGGTGAGAACCGATCGGTAGGGAGCACACCCTCTCGTTCCAACGGAAGTTAAAAGGGAGCTGTGAAACCATCCCCGATGTTGATCACTCCCTTCGAGGTAGAGGCTTGCTGGAAATTCAAGATCCATGCGTTTTTCGAGAACAGCTGCATAAGAAACCCCTGAATCAAACCAAACATCCAGGATGTCCATCTCTTTAATAAAATGTCCTCCCCCGCATTGGACACATCGGATCCCTTGGGGTAATAGATGTTCTGTCCCCTCCTCAAACCAGATATCTGCTCCCTTCTCCTCAAAAAGGGAGGCGATATGATGGATGGTGTCTGAATTGACGAGAGGAGTTTTGCAGGAGGAACAATAAAAAACAGGAATAGGAATCCCCCATGCCCTCTGTCTCGAGACGCACCAATCTGGACGGTTTTCAACCATCCCATAGATGCGGTCCCTTCCCCAAGGAGGAATCCATGTCACTTCATTGATTGACCGGAGGGCATTCTCCCTCAACCCATTTTTATCCATTGAGATGAACCATTGCTCCGTTGCCCGAAAGATGATTGGGTCATTGGTTCGCCAGCAGTGTGGATAGGAGTGAACCACACTCTCCTCTTTAAGAAGGGCTCCCACCTCAGCCAGTTTCTGATTGACTGCCTGGTTGGCATCAAAGACAAATTGACCTGAAAAGTATGGAACCTCCTGGGTGAATCTCCCCTCATCATCCACAGGGCTGTAAATCTCCAAGCCATATTGAATTCCACTTTCATAATCCTCTTGGCCATGACCTGGAGCAATATGAACACAACCTGTCCCGGTGTCCAAAGTAACATAGTGGGCTAAGATCATGAGAGAATCCCGATCAAGAAAGGGATGACGGCATTTGAGTCCTTCCACCTTCTTCCCTATAAACCTGTCCAGGATCTGATATTTCTTGATCTTAAATTTGCCCATTACACTTTCTAACAACTCCTCTGCCACGATATAAATCTCATCACCTACCTCCACAGCCACATAGGAGAAATCAGGATGGAGGGCAATGGCTAGATTAGCCGGGAGGGTCCAGGGGGTGGTGGTCCAGATGATAACGTAGATCGGTTTTCCATCCGTCCTGTCCCTTTCCATAAAAGAAGGAGGAGAGATCAATTTGAATTTAACATAGATCGAGGGAGATTGATGATCCTCATATTTTACCTCAGCCTCTGCCAGGGCCGTTTTACAGGTGGGACACCAGTGGACAGGTTTTTTCCCCTTATAAACTTTCCAAACTCCCGGACAATAGTCGCCTGATAGGCAAAATTCATCGTCAGATAGGGATTTTCCCATTCTCCGAAGACTCCAAGTCTTTTGAACTCTTCTCTTTGAATATTTACAAATCTGGCAGCATACTCCCGACATTGTTTTCGGATGTCGATAACGGAGAATTTCTCTTTCTTTTTGCCAAGACTCTTTTCGACCTCATGCTCAACAGGAAGCCCATGACAATCCCACCCCGGGACATAATGGCTGTCAAAACCAGCCATGAATTTGGATTTGATGATAAAGTCCTTCAAAATCTTATTAAGGGCGGTCCCAATATGAATATTCCCATTGGCATAAGGAGGGCCATCGTGTAGGATATATTTGGGTCTTCCCTTAGCCATTTGACATAGTTTTTGATATATCCCTTTGGCCTCCCAAGCCTTAAGGATATCCGGCTCTCTCTTGGCCAAATTGGCTTTCATGGGAAATTCGGTTTTTGGAAGATTTAAGGTCTTTCGGTAATCCATGAGGAATTCCTTCCTAAATTTTAATTCTTTTTGAATAAGTATAGAAAATCATTTATTTTAATTGAACTTAATAACACAATTAGTAAAACTTAGCAATTCATGACGAAAAGGGGGAAAAGGGCTTACCAAATAACTCAGAAAGCCTCAAAAGCAGGATTCGATTGGCCAGAGATCAGGGGATGCATTGAAAAAATGGATGAGGAATGCAGGGAGTTAAAAGAGGCTGTCCTAAGCGGAGGGAAGGATTTCGAAATGGATAAGCTTTGTGAGAAAGCAAAGAGAGGTCCCTTTAAATGAGGAACTCAGCGACATTGATATTGTACTCATTCGGATCGAGGGTCTTGACAATACTCCTCTTAAAATCCTTACCCATTTCATCCATCTCCCTAAGATCAACCACCTTCCCTTTCCGGTACTCCCCATCGCTATAGTAAACAAGGCAGACTTTGGGTCGATCAAGAAATTCTGTATCCTCTTGGATTTGAGTCACAATCCCTATTTCGTTGGTATTCAATAAAACCAGGGTTCCCAGGGGAAATATCCCAATCATATTGATAAAGACTTTGACCAAAGCAGGATCAAAGTCCTTCCCACTCCGTTCGAGCATGATTCCTAAGATCTTTTCAGAGACATAGGGAAATCGATTATAAACCCTTGGCCTCACCAGGGCATCATAAAAATCGGCAATGGTAATAATCCTTCAAATGAGGCTGATCCTCTTCTTCCGCGTGAGTTTTGGATATCCGCTCAAATCATATTTTAGATGGTGTTCAAAGGCAGCATCTATCATCCGAGTAGAGAGCCCTCCCCACTCCTTCATCCTCAGAATCATTTCAGCTCCTACCACGGGATGAGCTCTCATCACCGCCCATTCTTCAGGCGTAAGCTTTTCGCTCTTATTAATAATCTCCTTTGGAATTTGCGTCTTTCCAATATCGTGGAATAAACCGGCCAGACCTAAATGGGAGAGATCCTTTTTCGGTATCCCAATCCTTTGCCCCAGAGCAATGGCATAGATAGCCACATTCACGGAATGATTAAAGGTATATTCATCGTAGTTCTTAATATTTGCCAAACCTAACAAGGTGGACTCGTCTTGAAGGATCAAATTCACCGCATTCTGCATAAGACGTTTGGCCTTTCGGATATTGAGCGCCTTTTGTTGACGGATACTCTCTACCATTTCTTTAACCAAACCGATGGACTTAAAATAGACCTCCTTTGAAAATCTCTTTTGATCTTCAGAATCGATATAGATCTCCTCATCCTTATAAAATTCCAACTTCCCCACATCGAAGGAATGAATCCCTCGATTCTCCAATTGACGTTTCATATAGAGGTAATTGCTCTCGTTATTTTCCTCGAGTCCAGAAAGGAGATAGATGATCGTTTTGAGTTGCTCAACATCCAACCCTGGTGAAAATTCAATGTCCCCGATCCACCGTTTTCTCATCTCCTGCCAAAACCCTTTAAAAAGAACATATTGGTCGGGTCTAACCGTAATCCGAATATTATTAAAGAAGATATTATCCCTGACGATCTTCAGAAAAAGGCTCCCCTCCGATTGAAGGATTCCTTGAACGACCTGTAGACACTCCTGGGCGAGCCGATCAATGATAATATTTTTTCGGTCATAGAGAGAAGCTGCCTTTAGAAGGCGATAGAATTTTGCGATCAATTCTATCCCAAGCTTGGTAGGAAGATGTTCATGATCAGTAGGGGGTTTAAGCTCTACCATTAAATCCCTTTCCCTTTATTTAGTCAGTAGGCCTTTCAATGCCTTCATACAAGCCTCTCGGATGGATTCTTCTTTTGAATTTTTCCCTTCCTCTAAGATTGCTTTTGCCTCTGAGGTTCCAATCTGGGCGAGGGCATTGGCTACCTCCATCCGAATCTCTTCGGTCCTCCCTCGACTAAACCAACTCTTTCGCTCTAAGAATTGTTGGAGAATTGGAATCGCTTCATTTGAACCTGCCATTCCAATCGCATTGAAAAAAGCTTTTACCTCAACCCGTTCTTTCTTATGAAAATCTTTCGATTGAATGACCTCCAGGAGGGGAATCAGCGCTGCCTTATTCCCCATCTTCCCCAAATTAATTGCAGCCATGCAACGAATCCGAAGATCATTGTCCCTAAGGGCCTTTACCAATATCCCAATGGCCTTTGAACCTCCAATCAATCCCGCCGACTGGACCACCTCCCTTTTCACTCGGACCTCTTCATGATTGAATGCCTTCTGCAAATAAGGAAGGGCCTGTTCTTTTCCAATTCGACCTAAGATATAGACGATGTTTCGAACCAAATACCACCTTCGGTCATCGATAAAAGGTGTAAAGAGTTCAATGGCGCCCTTTCCTATTTCAGAGAGGGCATCACAAAATACCCTCCTGGCCTTTGAGTTCTTGAGTTCTCCTAAGAGGGTAATCAAGGGTTTAATTGAGTTCTTTTGAAGGAGTAAAAGATAGGCATTGACATCCTCTAAACGAACCTCTTCTCTCTCCAAGATCTTTCCGATCCGTTCTATCCGAACCTCATCCCCTGCCTCCAGGATAATCCTTCGAATACAATCCAACTGCCAATCCATCAGATCATAAGTTTTAAGGATGATATTCACCCTCTTCAACAAATCAGTTGCTTTACTAAATTCACCAATCGTTAAATAGGCATCCAATATTTTGATGATGGTATTGACGGCATCCTGAAAAATCTCCTGTTCCTTTTCCACAGCCAAAATTTCAAATAGGATATCCAAAGCACCGAACACAGAGGTCGGATCAATCTCCGCCTCTACATCCCTTCTTAGCCCTTCCACCTCATCCGGGGTGAGAGCATAAAGGCTTCGATCTGTCACCACTGGAGGAAGTCCTTGTTTCTCACCAGATAGAATCTGCTCCAGATTGACCTCTTCCTCTGAATCCTCTTTAAAAAGATCAACTTCAACCTCATGTCCGATGGGTTTGAAAACCAAATTTTTTCTAAATTGATCGATATTGTCTGGAATGGCAATCGGGATCTCCTCTAAAAACTCATCGGTAGCCAGATAATTGATATGGATAAAATCTTTCTCCCAGATCATAGTGACCACATCGTCTTCTAATTGATTGATAGAATCGGTCTGTTTAAGGATATCCAGGATCCCCTGAACCTCCCACTCCTCTAATCCCTCAACAAATCGAATTTCTCTCAAACCATCTTTATAAAGAAAAAAGGCCAGGCTCGTTTTGATATCCCGATTTTCATATAAAACCTTTCCCTTATAAGAAAGGTCATATTCTCCTACCTGAAGGATGAACGAATGATATTTATTTAAGAAAAATTGGAATTTCTTTAAAAGTTGTTCCCGAAATCCCACGAGGGATGGATTATCGGATGGATAAAATCGGAAGGCCTTAATTGCCTTAACCAGGGCACTGGTCAAGTCTCTTGCCAGGAGGATCTCTTCGTCTTTCTCAACCCCCTCGGCCGATGGGGGTTCTGAACCGAGGTCAATAGGTTTCTTATCTACTTGAAATTCTTCTGCCATCTTATCCCTTTTTGTCCATTTTACCAAAAATTATCGTAAGCAAAAATTATTCCAAAATAACATTCTTCAATGGAGCCCCCAGGCAAAGCCCATGATCTTTTGCGTAAGCAGATAAATTTAATCATATTCTTCCTGCTCTTTTTAATACCTATATCATTAGGAATTTTTAATCATTTGTCAACCATTATTTTGGAAAACTCTGAAAAACTATTTAAAAGATTTTTTAGACTGGGGAGGTGGGGTTAAAAAGCCTTCGAGCGGATACCTTTAATCGTTTGGCACTATTAATAAATACCCTGAAAGTACCTTTTTCCCCTTAAGCTATGCTTAGCAAATTCATTATCTAAAGCCCGCATTCGAAGGGTTTGGAACCCTACCTCCCCAGTCTTTCAAGGACTTTTTCAGAGGTCTCTTTTAAACTCAATATCCCTACTTTTCGACAAGGATTGATTCTCTCTTCATATCTTTTCTTCCCTTGATCCAACCCTTCATAAATGATATTTAATAAGAAAATGGCGAAACATCCCCTGCATCCTTCAAATAAAGGCAGACTCTATATCGTTTCCACTCCCATTGGGAACCTTGAGGATATCACCCTCAGGGCCATACGAATCTTAAAGGATGTAGATTTAATCGCTGCTGAGGACACCCGACATACTGGCATTCTTCTCCGCCATTTTGGAATCTCTACCCCTCTTACCAGTTATTTTGAAGGAAACGAATTGAAAAAGAGAGAATTCATTCTTTCAAGATTGAATGAGGGAAAGGATGTGGCCCTTGTCTCTGATGCCGGTACCCCAGGTATCTCTGATCCTGGTTTTCGGCTCATTCAATTGGCCATTCAAAACCAAATCCCCTTGATCCCTATTCCTGGTCCTTCGGCCGTGATCACCGCCCTGAGTGTTGCAGGCCTTCCAACCGATGCCTTCTTGTTTAAGGGGTTTCTTCCTCATAAATCGAAAAGAAGAAGAGACCTCCTGAAAGAACTGGAAGAAGTTCGGGAAACGCTCGTCTTTTATGAATCTCCCCATCGGGTCTCCGAGACATTAAGAGATATTCTCGAAATTCTCGGGGATCGAGAAATGGTTCTCACCAGAGAATTGACAAAGGTTTATGAAGAAATTCTCAGGGGCAAGGTGAGCGAAATTCGAGATCAGATTAAGGATCGTAAGTTAAGGGGTGAAATAACGTTAGTTATCTCCGGGAAAACCCGTAAACCCCTTCCTACCTTTTCCCCTCAACCTCACCCGTCGAGGAGGGAAGACCCCCCTCATAATCAATCGTGAAATTAAATTGTGGAAAACGTTTTGGAAGACGCATGAGGTTAAAAACCATCACCCCAATGGAAAGTCGATCCAACCATGAAGAAAGGGGCCAACCAAAATGGACCGTCACTCTCTGCTGGGGCATCTCATATTCGATCAATTTTAAGATTGAGATGATTTGGTTATATAACCCTTGCTTTCCCAAGGGGAAACAAAATTCATTCTTAGCAGATTTGACCGGAATCTCTTTGCGCGGAGAAAGAAAGGTCACATAAACCTCATTCTCTTTTGTCCCACCTTGGCAGGCCAGGACCTCCCTCGGTCTTCGGAAAAAGATGTGAATATCGGGACTATTGGATTGGGCCAGATAGAGGATCATGGACATCTCGCTATCCATCTTTTCAATCTCTCTCATTTCTGGTGATCTCTTCTGGGCCACTAACAATCCGGCCAGTAACACCAAAGCAGTCACTGTAGCCCACATCATCGTTCCATGAGGTTTCATGGAAGCAAGAAAAAAGAAGCAACTAATAAAGATGATCCAAATGAGCAGGGTGATAAAACGGCTGGTGTAGAACTGTCCAACTTCCTTGGTTCCCATTAAATATCGATAAACAAGGAGGGAAAACATATTGATACAAAAACTGGCGATCAAGCCAATCGCATACATATCAGCAAGGATCATCTGGCTTCCTTGGGTGATAAAAATGATGATGGAAAAGAAGGTAGCATTGAGGAGATGGATGCGATAAAGAGATTGTCTCCGATTGGTTGCAATGAGCCATTGAAACCGGTAACGCTCAGCCACTCGCTCCATAAGTTCGCTGGAAGCCACAAAGGCAGTATTAATGGCCATGATCAGAGTGAGGCTTGCCAGAACAGCCACAGCAATTCCGAAGGGAACCCCGTTGATCAAGGTGGCATAATGGGTAATAAGGTCGCCTTCATGGCGAGAAAAATCGATAGGAGCAGACAAAGCCAAAGCAGCAACGATCGGGGTCACCAATCCTACTGTCAGTGCCAAAAAGAGATAAGCCTTACCAATCTCCCTCCAGCTTCGGACCAGCCCTGCTGTCTGGAGAACAGATTCCACCCCTGAGTAAGCCAAAATGCAACTGGCCACAGAGGCGATAAAAACTCCATAATTTCTGAAGAAAGAACCTGTCTGTAACCTCGAGGTGGCATGGTGAACCCCTGCTTCCAATCGGATCAATGACTCAGAATCGAAGGATAATATCCCAGAGGCAATGAGGTTGAAAAAAATGAAAGCAGCGAATATGAAAATCGAAAAGGTAAATCGGGCATTTTCTCGAATGCCAAGGATATTTAATCCAGCAATTGCCCAGATAATGATCAGGACGATCGACATCTTAGAAGGATGAGACATTATAAAAAAGGAGGTTGCATTCTCCACAGCACTTACGGCAGAAATGCACGCTGTCAATACATAGTCAACCATAATAGAGGCCACCGCGATAAAGGAGACGGTAGGCCCTAATACAAAATACGAGAAGGAATAAACCCCTCCCCCAAAAATCCCATGCTTTTCAAGAATTTCAGCGATCTCAACCAGGCGGGTGGTCATATAATGGATAAAAAAGGCGGTAAAGGCAATGAAGATGATGGCGCTTGGACCGATGAAACGATAGGCTTCTGCAGGGGCATAGAAGACCGAGGTCAGTTCATCCATCAAGGTGATGATGGCCACTGCAAGCCATGTGAGCCAAACCTTTCCACCTTGAAAATAGGTGAGTAGCCCCTTTTTCCTGAATAGGGAGAGAAAAATACCTATCAGGGCTAAATTGACAATTAATAGAATCGTAATCTTCATCTGGACAGAAATATATATCAGCATGAATTGATTAAATCAAGACCCTTGAATTAATTCCATCGACAAATCCATCCATTTCATGATAAGGTAATCATATGAGGAATGATCCGAGGATAAAGATGAAACATCTCTTTGAACATTGGGAGGATATTCAAACTCAAATCCAAAAGGCGAATCCCCTCTTTCTTCTTTTCGATTATGATGGAACTCTCACTCCTATTGTCTCTCAGCCCGATGATGCTCATTGTCCGCTTGAGGTGAAGGAAATTCTTAAAAGATTACGAGATCTTCCAAATGTTTATCTCGCTATTGTGAGTGGTCGCTCCCTCCAAGATCTGAAGAAAAGATTAGGAATTCCAGGAATCATTTATGTGGGGAATCATGGATTAGAGATAGAGAACCCCCATGGTAGGAGTAAAAAAATTTTATCGATCATCAAAATGAACGAACTTAAAAGAATCACCCATAACCTGCAGAATTCCTTGAAAGACATTCCTAATATCTTTTTTGAAAATAAAGGCCCCATTCTCTCTATCCATTATCGCAATGTTCCACAGAAATTTTTCACTAAAATCATCCCGATCCTCGAAAAGGAACTCCAACCATGGGGCGACCGATGGAAGATCACCTTCGGGAAAATGGTTTTTGAAATCTGGCCCAACATCGATTTCCATAAAGGAAAAGCCATTCGTGAAATATTGAAACCTTTTCCTCTCCATGGACTTTTACCCATCTATCTTGGAGATGACCGAACCGATGAAGATGCATTTCGGGAACTTAAAGGCTTTGGGATCTCAGTGTTGGTTGGACCTGAGGCCCCCCTATCAGAGGCTGACTTTTTTCTCCAAGACCCTAACGAGGTTAAAGAGTTTCTCCTCCGATGCCATCAAATCAGAACCAATAGGAATGCATTGAATCCATCATAGGTAAATGATATCCTCAGGATGTTCAAGGGAGAGGAACAATAAAAGATAATCCCTGAGGTGTCGGGTGATCAGGAAGTTGTATCGGACATGCTCCCTTCCATTCTGTCCAAGCCATTTGGCATATTCAGGATTGGTAAGGAGTTGCCTGATAGCATAAGCCGTTCCCTCAATCCCATAAGATAATAGACCTGTGAACCTATTCTTTATCTGAAGGGTGATCCCTCCAACTGCTGAAGCAACGACTGGTTTTGCCTTCCACAAGGCTTCGGTGACGGTGAGTCCAAAACCTTCTCGGTGAGACTTCTGGACAATCACCGTAGAGGCCCTTTGTAAGGCATTGATTTCAATATCACTTTCTGGAGGGATCAGCAAGATATGAATGTCAGGGTGTCCCCCGGCTTTTTCCTTTACCTCAGCCAATACCTTGTCTGACTCAGGATCATCACTGGCTGTCCCCCCTGCAAAGACGAGTCTACAGTCAATCCCCTTTCTTACCATCTCAAAGGCTTGAATCACTCCTAAAGGATCCTTCAGATAATCAAAACGAGAAATCTGGGTAATGATCGGTTTATCTTTAGGAATTCCATACTTCTCAAGAACAGAATCAATCACCTGTTGGGGGAGCTCTTTGTTCTTGTCGCTCAGGGGATCAATGGATGGAGAGATGAGATATTGACGAATGGGCAGGGGGTGAGAGAAAGATGGAGCAGAGAAGACTGCAGCATCATATTGGACAATGAAGGGTTCGAGGAAGTTCCAGATCCTTTGGTTGGGTTGGGAGACATCAATATGGCAACGCCATATCCACTTTCCCCCTAACCCCTCTCTTCTTTGAACCAATGCAACCGGTTGAGGATCATGGACAAAGACAATATCGCCACAGACCTCCATCTCACTGATATTTTGCTGTGAGATCTCAAGAAAGAGGGCAAAATCATCTTCAGAGATCTCTTCCTGGCGTCCATGTAATGCATTATGAAATTTCTTGGTAACTTGAAAAAAATCTCGATTGCCCTTAATCACATTCCAGCGGGCATCAACCCCAAGTTGTTCCAAGAGGGGTAACATCCGACTTAATATCTCAGCAACCCCACCCCCCGTATAGGTTGAATTGATATTTTGAATGACCTTGCCAGAGAGTCGGGAGGCAAGTAGCCTCAGCTCTTCAATGGTGCTACGACCGACAATCGGCTCATAATCGTGAATTCTTATTGGATGCGTTTTTCGATAAGTTGAATGAAGGCTGATCTCAGTCCCTCCAGGGTATAGGTATAGGGGTCAAGACGGGCAATCTCTTCACCCAGCTCACCTTCTTCCAGACTGTCTTGTAACCAAATGGTAAAATCATTAAGTCCTCTGCCCAATCTTAATCTTGACTCAAAGACATGAAAATAAAGAGAACCAAGGCTAATCTTTCTTAAGGCCTCAACAAATTCTCGGAGGTCATGGGCCACATAGGGAGTGGGTATGACCACACTCACCGATTTCATAAAGCAGAACTCTCTTCCAAACATCGCCTCTCTAAGGCTCCCTCCTTTGGCAAGGTGCTCATCGATAATCACAGCAATTCGATCCCTGAGAGCACTGAGGCTCGGAAACTCGAAGGTGTTCACACTGGCCAATCTTTCACCCAATACCTCCTCTCCTAAGACATCATTTACCCAGACGGCAAAATCGTTGGAGGGCTCAGGGATAAGATAGTGATGCTCTTCCAGGAAGTGGTGAGTATGGTAGTAAATCACAGATTCAGGAGCCCTTTTAAGGATCTCAGCCAATTCCTTGAGATTCTTTGCTTTCCACCCGGTTAACTCCTTAATATAGGTTCGGCTTTGAAAACGAAAAGGGGCTTTCGCTTTTTTTAAAGGATGTCCATAGTTGATCACCATAAATTGAAGAAGTCGATTATTTGGGATAAGGATCATACTTTCATCTAAAGCCTTTATCTTTGTATTATACAAATTGATTTCAGTAATATAACCCTGCTCCCCTGTCTCCAGTTTGATATAATCACCTACTCTGATCTGCTGAGTGGCACTGAGATGAAAACCGGCAAAGAGATTGGGGGCAGCATTTCTTAAAGCTAATGCCGCTGCCAATGTTGCCACTGCAATCAGAATAAGGAGAGGGCTGGTTGGCAACCCCCAAATCTCAAGGATGATTAAGGCACCAATGATAATGAAGATAGCACGGATCCCATTCTTTGCCAGAGGCATGGTTGGCCATCTGATTTTCATTTTAGGTAAATTTTTCTCCAACACCTGTCCGCATAGATTCACCAATACCCACCCAAAGGAGAGAATGAAGAGGCTACCCATGGCCCTGGTCGTGATCCCTTTAACCTGTATGCTGACCTCAGACGCCTGAATGGCAATGATCACCCCTAAGATGAGAAACCAGAATAGGAAGGGCCGATGCAAGGTGATCATCACGAATTGGCTCCCTTGCCAGTTTTCTTTTGATGTCCTTTTTTCAATAGCATGACTTAGGACTCTCCATATCCAGACCCCCACCCCATAGCAGGCGAGAAAGATTACCAACGGAACAGTGATGTCTAACCAATTATCGATGAGCCACTCAACCATCATCTTTAAATCTCAATCATTTTCTGGAAAATAAGGTTTCGTCTGACGGCAACGCTAAAGATGCTCGTATCATCCAACGGGTAACGAGGTCCGTCTGTTAAATCTTTAATTTTAACCTTTTCACGGTATACGAAACGTGCTTCGTAACCGCAACGTATAGGTTTTATCCTTCATGCCAGTTTCTCTAAACGAACCTGAGCAAGGGCAGAGATGAGACTGGATGCCCAAAAATAGATATTTTGATTCTTTAGAGTCTCCCGCATTCTTCTCATTCGGTCCTTCTGCTCCTCAGGATCCATCTCTAAGGCAACTCGAATGGCCTCAGCCATCTCTTCAATGTCATAAGGATTGACGATCAAGGCATCCCTGAGCTCTCTCGATGCTCCAGTAAATTGGCTGAGGATGAGGACTCCTGTCTCTTCATTTCGAGCACTGACAAATTCCTTAGCCACCAAGTTCATCCCATCATGTAACGAGGTGACCATGCAGAGGTCTGCAGTTTCATAGAATGGCCTAATCTCTTCATGACTGTGGTGTTTCTTTAAAAATATGATGGGTTGCCATTCCTTTGTTTTAAACCGCCAATTGATCCGTTCAGACTCTTCCTCTACCGCTGACATCAAATCATGATACTCTTTAATATGAGTTCGACTTGGGGCACCCAGCTCCACAAAAGTAAATTTCCCTTGATAAATAGGATATTTCTCAATAAATCGTTCAATAGACTTAAACCGTTCTAATATCCCTTTGGTATAATCGATCCGATCCACACCCACTCCCAAATATCTACTCTTGAGCCCTAAATCCTTCAAGAGGCTCTCCTTGTTTTGCTTTACTGGAGAATGGGTCATGGAAGATGAAAAGAGGTCTGGAAAAGGAATGCTGATCGGAAAGGGTTTCACGAGAGTGAGGTGTCCTCCCCTTTCCACTGAGAAATGTTCCCAATCAATCCTTGACTCCAGAAATCGATCTACCGTATCTAAAAAATTATTACAGTGAAACTGAATATGAAAACCAATGAGGTCTGCACCCAACATCCCATGAAGAAGCTCTCTCTGCCAGGGGCAGATGCCAAACGATTCCGGGTTTGGCCATGGAATATGCCAGAAAAGAGCCACTCGAGCATCAGGATACTTTTCTTTGATTAATCGAGGAAGCAAGGCAAAATGATAATCCTGGATTAAGATGACAGGCTCCTCGAACTCCTTTAACTCTTCTAAGGTCGCCTCGGCAAACTTCTTGTTTACGGACTGATAATACTGCCAATCCTCAGTTCGGAAGGTGGGCCGTGTATGGGCAATGTGGCAAAGTGGCCAGAGCCCCTCATTTGAAAATCCATAATAATAACCTTTTTCTTCTTCTTTGGTGAGTGCAACCCGCTTCAGCACATATTGGGGTTCCTCTGGGGGAACTTTGATCTTATTCTGCTTACTGACCACCTCAAAGTCAGCATCACCGCTTCCATGGGCAATCCAGGTTCCTCCGCAAGCTTTGAGAACAGGCTCTAAAGCTGTTACCAGCCCACTGGCAGGAACTAAACACTCGATCTTTTTTCCCCTTCTTTCATGGATATAAGGTTCCCGGTTGGAGATGACTATAAAAGGCCTTTCTTGGAGAAGGGTTTGAATCTGCTCTTTTAATCTTGCCGGGGTCCATATGGATTCTGCTGCTTGTCTGAGACGGGCCTCCTCCTCTGCAGCCTTTCGAGCTGCTGAGATGCTTTTAGCAATTTGGGTAACCTCCTTCGTTAGGGGTTCGAAAAGTCCTAAGGTGGGAAGATGGAAAGGTTCTTTGCCTTTTCCCATTCGAAGGGATTTCATCCATTCAGCCATTTTGGCAATTGGTCCAGCCATACTCCAACGGATTAAAAGAAGGGTAGTGAGGGAGATCACAAGGGCATTCACTAAAAAGCGGATGAAATTATTCTTCCAGATGTAGGAGATTCTTTCATGGATAAATGAAGGATCATGGAGAATGACCAGAGCTCCGATGACATTCTCCTCTCGATGAAGAGGGAGGATATAAAAATACATTTCTTTTCCGCCTAAATTAGAAAAGTATCCCTCTTCCACATTAGCGTTCATCACTTTTTTTACAAATGAAGGGACTTCAGTCAAATCAACAAATAACGAAGGAGGGGCCGCAATCAATTTGTCCTTGGCATCATAAATCGCCAACCCAGCAAGTCTTTCACGATTTCCGAATTTCTCTACTATTTTTTGGAGCTTTTCAGATCGGCCTTTTTCCAGAAGAGGCTCAATGGTCTCTTTTAGACTCTCCCCTAAGATGGAAGCCCGACGTTGAAGGTCAACCATTACCCTCTCTTTCTCCTGCCACACCTGCACAAGAGTAAATAGAAAAACAAGGATACTCATGACAAATACAATGGATAGAATGATCCTTAAATTGATCCGCACAAGAAACCTCTCAGATTTATATAAATCGTAAACTCCGATTCGATTTTAATTTATTTGGTCTGGATTGAATGCCCTTGGCTATTTTATTAAACTAAATCTTATCACTCTGAATCGAGGAAATCAATTTGAATGTCAATAATCCTGTAATGCCTAATCCTATTATGGCTCCCCCCTTCAATGATACATTCCTCAGCCCTTCGCTCTGCCAAAATTCATTTCCTAAGTCTTTGTGGGGTTGAGGCTGAATGCCCCTGATAAAATGTTAAAAATGAACGCCCACACGAATAGGTAAGATCACTGTGGTAAAACCATCCCATTGGAGGCGTCTCTGAATAGCAAAGGCTGTTTCATTGTGGAGCAATCGATGGAAGAAATGAACGTGGCGGAAAACCAATTGCCCGGTAAAGAAGGTGGATTGGGGGAACTCTTTTGCAACCGATTTACATAAATGTGTGGCTGTTTCAACCACATCCGTCCCAATATCAAATCGATAATCTGCTGGCAATCCAAGTCGTCTTGCAAGCTCAACATATTTTGTCAGGGCTTCTTTGGTTGATTGTTTCAGTGCCTCAACCGCTTCTGGCCCTTTGAATGAACCAGAGTCCACGACCCCAATGGAAACAAAAATAATATTTTTATAGAGACCTGGAAAATTGCGGACAATGGAGAGTAGGGTATGAATTCCAAAGCCATTATATCCTGTGACCAGTTGAATGGCTGTCATCTTATTTGGATCAATCGGATCTTGGTTCTCAGGGCCGATGATAGGAAGATCCATCAACATCTCGTCCAATTCTCGGATTCTTTGCTTCACTTCATTATAATGTCTCCGGATGAGATAACAGATCCCAATCACACCTGTAGTGATGAGGAGGGTTACCCAACCTCCTACTTTAAACTTCTCAAAGATGATGATGGTGAGGATAGTGGCACATAGGATCAGCCCAATCACATGGATGGGGAGATGCTTTCTCCATTCTTTCTCTCTTCTTCGGTTTTTAATGAAATATCTTGCCATACCAAGTTGAGAAAGAGAAAAAGTGACAAATACATTGATGGAATACATCACGATCAGAGTCGAAATGTGCCCTCGGGAATAAATTAATAAAAGAAGGGCTGATCCTCCCATGAGAAGAATACCATTATACATTGTCAATCGTTCTGAAAAGTTTGAAAAACGGTGTGGAAACCACGAATCAATGGCCATATTGGCCATCACTCGAGGTCCATCTAAAAAACCAGCTTGGGCAGCAACGAGAAGGAGGGCCCCTTCGGAAAGGATGGTCCCCAGGGCTAACCAGTGTCCAAAACGCCATCGACCCAAAAGGCTCTCAGCCAAGACAGCATTTAAGGTCTGTCCCTCTAAGGGTTTTATCTTAAGGAGTAAGTAGCAAATGAAAATTCCCCCTGCGGTTAAGGCTAAGGAGGTAGCCATATAAGCCATGGTCCTCTTTCCATTTTGAACCCTTGGCTCTCTAATGATCTGTAGGCCATTCGAAACGGCTTCGATTCCAGTGTATGTCCCTCCCCCAATGGAATAAGCATGAAGGAATAGAAGAAATAGACCCATTGCTCCCAATGTAGAAAGACCATGCTGAAAATTCCTCTGAATTTCTTGAGTAATGGGTTTAATATCGGCCAGGTGGGTCAGGATGCCATAACCTAACAGGATGGCATGGGTGATAACAAAAAGAATAAAGATCGGTGCGAGAACTGTTACAGATTCTCTCACCCCTCTCAAATTCAAAAAGATAAGAAGAAAGATAAGGAAGGCTTCAAAAGGTAATTTGTATGAATGGATTTCCAGAGGTAAAAAACTGAAGAGGGCATCTCCGCATGAGGCGATGGAAACAGTGATGGTAAGCATATAATCCACTAACAAGGCACAACCTGAAATGACCCCAGCCTTCTCTCCAAGGGTATGCGTGGCAACGACGTACCCCCCTCCACCTGTTGGGAAATGTTCGATAATTCGAGAATAAGCATACGAAATGATAAAAACGGTTAAGGCAGTGGCTAAGGCTAAAAAGATGGCCAAATAGGAATGCTCTCCAAGGGCCTTGAATGCTTCTTCAGGGCCATAGGCTGAGGAGGAGAGACCATCTGCACCCAGGCCGATCCAAGCTAAGATGGGAATAAGTGAGATCTTATGAAAAATGGATGAATCTCGAATATCCCTGGGAGCCCCAATGAGTTTACGAATAACGGGTTGGATAAAATTGGGTTGATCCTCTGATGGATTCGATTCCATAAAAAAAGCCAGGAGAAATTCCCCTAGCTTTCACCTCCCTCCCTTAGTCGCCTACGGGGTTAGCTGACGGGTTAGGATTAAGGGATATCCTTTCTGAGATACTCAGAATTCACCCCAAAAACTGGTTCCCCCGTTTACTTCAATTCGGCCTTTTTTTTTATAGTAAAGATAAATAAATTTTCTTTTAATGTCAAATAGGATAGAGAGACTTACGGAAAAATATTTAAAAATTCTTTCAAGGGTTTTTAGATCTCATAGGAAATTTCTTTTAAAAGATATCGGCTGAAAAGATGTAGATCTCTGTGCCTTTCTCTTTCCAGGCGTTTGGAGGAAGCCCTGCCTTTTGACATGTATGTTCTAAGAAGGTCAAACGATCCCATCCATATTCTGTCGCCACCTGAGGGAGAAGAAGGCCTGAAAACCAATCTCTCTTAATATAGATCCCATGTTTTCCAACTTGAATCTCATTAATATCCTGAATCTTCTTGAGAGGGGTCAAGACGGATATTTCAATCTCTAAGTCCGTCAGCTCTTTCTCTTTCACAGGCGGGAAGCGTGGATCACGGAATGCAGCAGCCTCTGCCATCTCTTCAACGGTTTTATAGAGTGGACCATGGCCCTCGATATATCCAATACATCCCCTCAATTGCCCTTTCTTATGAAGGGTGACAAAGGCTCCTCGATTCTCCTTTAAAGTGGGCGATTCAATCTTAAACTCTGGAACGGTTTTCCCTTTCGCTTTATTCTCAATCACTGTTCTGGCAATATGATGTAAGGTTTTCTTCTCTTCTTCGCTTAAACCTAAGTCAATGCCTACCTTCTTCTCCTCTTTCATCTTTTTCCCCCCTCCGATTGACTGATAAAGAACCGCTGCCATATACCCAACCACTCGGCTTTGGTCTCCTGTTACATCTCCGGAATTGAGGTATTTTAAGACTTTGCCTTGGTCGGCCCCTAACGCCTT
>JBBIRT010000008.1:41413-42630 GCA_037441725.1 Deltaproteobacteria bacterium
GTGAGCATAACCGTGATCAGAGGCCCCCCTCCACAAGCCTCAGCCTTGCCGCTTCTGAGATCCCGATTCAACCCTTCAATGTCAAACCTTTCGACATGGGTTAAGACCATTCGATCCATCTCTATGGCTTTAGAATAGGAATGATAGTGGGATAAATCCGTACTGGCGACTAACAGAACCTTTTTCCCCTTGATGGGTTCTGCAATGGCTGAGGATAAATATTGACAGGTCTCCCAACTCCAATCAGGCTCCATGGCAATGGGAACAATTTTAAAAGATTTCAAAACCATCTGGAGAAAGGGAATCTGAAGTTCAAGGGAATTCTCCTGGGCATGGGATTCAGGGATAAATCTGATCTCCTTCCATTTCTCCATGATTTTTTTTGAAATCTCAGTATCCACTGGAACTACCCCCAAAGGGGTCTTGAATCCCCCTCGGTCCCAAAGGGAGGCCCCTTTAAAAAGAAATCGATGGCTTGGGCCGATCACAATCACCGTATCAAACGTTTTTCCTTCAACCAGTTGATAGGCAAAGGCAGCCACCTGTCCTGAATACATATAACCTGCATGGGGTGAGATCAGGGCCACAATCTCGCCTTCAATCTTTTCATTCTTCACATTGTCTAAATATCTTTTTATATCTCTTGAAAGGATTTCGGGTTTCCCAGGATACCATTCCCCTGCCAATACAGGCTCTCTAATCTCCTTCATCTTCATCTCCTTTCCCCTTGAGATCTGAGACAAAGAAGGGGACCCAAGGCAAAATAACAGCGCCATCAGGATAAAAGGGTAGAAACTTTTACACCTCATGAGGCCTTTAAAAGGGAAGAGGAGAATAGATGGATAAAAAATTCTCCCCATGATATTCCTGCTTAATTTTGTTTGCTATCCAGTAGAAGGGTGACAGGCCCATCATTGATAAGATGAACCTCCATTTTTGCCTGAAATTCTCCAGTCTGAACAGGTAGCCTCTGCTCCTTTAATAGGGAAATAAATCGTTCGTAGAGTTGTTTGGCCAGGATAGGGTCTTCAGCTTCGGTAAAGGAGGGTCTTCTCCCCTTTCGACAATCACCATAAAGAGTAAATTGAGAAACCACTAAAATCTCACCCTGAATCTCTCTTAAGGAAAGATTGAACTTCCCGGTGTCATCTTCAAAGATTCTAAGATCAGGAATTTTCAAAGCCAGAAAAGAGAGATCCTTTTCTCCATCTCCTTTT
>JBBIRT010000009.1:0-33160 GCA_037441725.1 Deltaproteobacteria bacterium
ATACTGCATCCGTTAGATTCACTATTCTTGATCCGAGTAGAAAGACTGTGAACGAGCAGACAGTTCATATATCCATCCCCGCAGGTCAATCAGTGACCATCCCATTTACGTATTCCACCATAACAACCTCCCCCTTAGGCGTTTATCACATTGACTACAAACTTTTTAATGCTCGAGGGGAAGTTATTCAACCTCAAGCGGAGACCGATTCAGGCCGATTTGTAGTGAGTAAAAAATTGGAAAATCCATATAAAGCCAGAGACCTTTTATTTTCTATTAATACCCCTTCAGAATATTTTGGAGTGGGACAATCCGTTCCTTTTATAGTTACCATTTGGAATAAAGCTAATACTGAAACAAGATTAAGATTATATTGGGACATATCGCATTTAAGAGCTTCATTCTTAGATGAGGTAACAGTTCCAGCCCAAGGGATGCTATCCAGAAATTATAGTGTAAATATACCTAAATATAGTGATTCAGTAAGATTGTGGGTACATTTTTTTGAAGAGAATGGTGCATTTGTTAATAAACCTTCATGGGTTAATGTATATGGTGAGAGCTGGCATTATGCAGGATCTTCCGGTAAAGGGATTAAAATAGTATTTCCAACTGCTGATATCGTTGTTAAAACAGATAAATTCTTCTATTCACCAGGTGAAGTTGTTGCGATTAATACTTATTTGAACAATAAGATCAATACCCCTTGGGAAGGCATTGCAAAAATTAGTATTATTTCACCCCAAAGTACTTTGGTATTTGAGGATTCGAGAGCAATATTTCTTTTACCAAGTGAAAATGATTCTTTTAATAGTTATTATACACTTCCCCATCCATCAACCATTGGCACCTATACAGTAAAACTAGAGGCATTATCTCAAGATGATCATAGAATTCTCATGTTGAACTTTACAAGATTTGAACTTCCACAGAGTCTGATTTCGATTACACCAAATCTGCCCACTACCTTTAATGCGGGCACTAATTCGATTCCCTTTACTATTTCGAATACGGGAAGGATAAACGTATCCTCAGGGACCCTTGATCTAATCCTTAAAGCCCCTGATGGGAGTACGCTATATTCTGGAAGTCAACCCTTTAGCATTGCAGTGGGGGAAAGCAAAACCCTGGATATTCCCATATCCATTCCCTCTATTAAATTAGGAAACTACATTCTAACCTATAGCCAGTCAGATGAGACGAGGACAGGAAAACCCACAGCTATTGTTATTCCAAACTCAATCGAGATACCTAACCTTTTCTTTGACAAGCCTTTATATAAAGTTCGAGAAACTGTGAATGGGAATGCAACGATAAAAAATATTGGGAAATTCAATTTAGAAAATATTTCTTTAACCCTTTCGGCCCAGGATCTCCATTATACAGAATCACAGACTATTTCATTAGGAGCAGGGCTCAGTACATCATTTAATTTTACGATTCCAATTTTAGAAACCATTTCACCAGGTCAACACAATGTAAGTTTGACCATAAGCCTTCCTGGGGCTGATTCAATAAATAAAAATGGGGCAATATCCATTCCCCCATCATCATTCTATATCATGTACCAAGGGGCCCATTCAATATCATCAGGTGAGACCATAGCGATCATGATAGGAAATTCAGGGGGAGTAGACACTCAATATGAAGCCTATATCTATTTCTTTGATCAAACCAATGAGTTTTTCGATTCAAAAAGCGAAATGGGTTCCATCCTGTCCGATGGTCAGACATCACTCTCCTATACCTTACCAGACCAGTTAATAGAAGGGATATATCAGTTTAGAGTGGAGATCAGGGATATTAAAACAAACAAGACGACCTATTATTATTCCCCTTTTCTAAACATTGCAGGATTAAAAGGCAATTTGTTAGTTCAGACCAATAAGGATATATATTTCTCCAATGAAGAAACAATAACCCTATCGACGATCGTTAATCAAGGAAGATCAATCGTCGATGGAAATCTTCACCTTGAGATCGTATGCGCAGAGTCGGCTTCATCCTCTCCACCTGAACCAGTCTCCTTTCACATTTTTACAGAAGAAAATTATGTCTGGGTGGAGCATGGAGTCCTTCACTTTCCTCCCTACTTTGATCGTCAAGAGCTATCTTTGCCCCTCTCACCAGACCCATGGGGCAATGCTTATGTGAGAATACGCCATGAAGGCACTCAAATGGCATTGATTGACTATGTTACCTTAAAGGATAGTCATGGTAACTCATACTCTCCTTTTTTTGTAGGTGTTCCTGAATGGAGAGACTACACTCAGGAGGCTCAGGTTGAAGATGGTGTCCCTGCAGAGGTAACAGGGGTTGACTTTTATGCTTATTGGGATAATTTACCTTCTGGGGTTTCTTATGCTCTGGTCATTACAGGATTGGAAGGTAACCCATGCGGGATTGTTTGGCAAGCAGATACAGCCATTAACCAGGGATCTGGTGTGACCGAAACCATTAACTTATCCCCAGGGATTATCGGCCAGAGTGGCAAGTTCTATCTTAAAGGGGATTTAAGAAATATTTTTGGTCAGTCTATTAAAACATCATATCATCCTTTCTATATCATTGATGGAGATACGGTTCTTATCTTTAATACCGAGAAAAGGGTTTACAAATCAGGTGAGGCAGTCACCATTACAGGTCAAATAGAAAATCATGCACCAATTCAAGCAGAGAATTTGATGTTCACCCTAAACTCCAGCCAAGGTGGTCAGAATCCTCAATTGCTTCTGAACGAGACCATTAATCTTCCCAGCAGGGGAACCTATCCCTTTACAATCACCACCATAGCAGTGGAAGAAGGGGTCGTGAATCTTGTAGGTGTAGTAAAACAGAATAATCAAGTGTTGGTATCAATAACCGATCAATATGAGGTGACCAACCCCTTGATCTATACCTCTATTGATATCCCTGAAACTGCAGGAAATGAATCTTTTACGATTGGAGTAGAGATATACAATGATAGCAAAGTGGATGCCACAGTACAGTTCGAAATTCAAAGTTCAGGGTATGAAGACTCACAAACAATCACCCTCCCTGCAGGGGGTATAAAAATTGTTCAATATCAACAACAGATAAATCAAACGACACCCTATACCTTTACCTTCTCTGGCGATCTAAATGAAACTATTATGAGGACAGTTACTTATGGACTTGGAGCATCCATTCAATTCGGAGCAGGGAGCCCTGAGTTAGGAATATTTCCTGAAGGAAGCCTTCTCATCCCTGTCACAATAATGAATACAGGCCAATCAGAAGAAGCCCTGGAAATATCCTATCAACTAAATCCTGGATCAGTCCAGCAAACTAAAACCTACTCACTTCCGATAGGGGGAAGCATAACAGATCACCTTCACTTCGATCTTACTGAGGGAGAGTACCAGATCACTGCGACCAGCCAAAGGCCGGATGCTATTGCTCAGGCAAACTTCTTCATCAGAAAAGAGAATCAGGCAGAAATGACCATTGCTATGGGTAACCCAATCGAAGGACTGATTCCAGTCAATGTCAATCTGACCAACCTTGGATATAATGAGATTAGTGGTAGCTTGAGTCTCAGTGTCATTGAGGGCTCAGGGCAGACCGTATGGAATGGAGAAGAGATTATTTCTCAATTTTCACCTCAAAGCTCTCAACTCATCACTCTTAACATCAACCCCTCATCCCTTGAACCTAACCCCTACACTCTCCAAGCCCAGTTGCTTACCAACAGCAATCAGGTCATCCTAACCAGGAGCTTGGAATTTGGAATTCAAAGTGCCAACTTCCAGATCAGCCAAAAGCCTCCTTATCAAATATTTAATTCGGGTCAGGAGGCGACCTTTACTTTTGGAGTCAAGAATATTGGCAATCAAGAAGGATCATTTGACTTGAGATTTAAAGCCTATGATTTGATTGATTCTACTCAGAGAGAATGGCTAAGAGCTGGGGAAGAAAAGGCTGTGACGTTTAGGTTTATGCTGCCTGAAGATTGGGAAGAGAAAGACTATTTTGCAGAATATGAGTTGAAGGATTCAAGGATTCAAAGGGTGGAGGGTCTAAGAGGGCTGATTAAGTATCACCTTGTGGGCATCAATCTCAATGTTAACGCCTCCCTTAATAAGCCTTACTACAGCGAAGGAGAGATAGCCCGTCTGACAATTGATATCCAATCTAACAATCCTAATCCTCAAAACCTCTTTGCGAGGGTGAACTATACAGGATATGAACTTCAGCAAACCTTCACATTAATTGACAGTCAGGTTCTTATCTTTGATATTCCTTTAATTCATATTACAGGAGAAAAACTTTTCTATGGGATCTATCATGAATCAGGTCGTGCTATTCATCTTAATTCCCTCTATATTCATCAGGCTGGAGAAGTCCTCACCATCACTACGGATAAACAGGTCTATTCACCCGGTGATATTGTAATCCTGACTGTATCTGGAAATACAAGGGGTGAAATGACCTTATCCGGTCCAGGAGGATATGAAGAAACCTTCTCCTTCACAGGCTTAGCCACAAAGAGTTTCTCGTTGCCCTCGACGATTACAGCTGGAACATATTTTATAAATGTTGAACTCACCACTCAAAACTTCGAACCCATAACTACTGTCTATCCTTTTGACGTGGCAGGGGTTCAGGTGAAAGCTGTTGAATGCCAAAATGATAGGGGTAAATATGGCCCTTCTGATACTATTAAAACAACCTTTATCCTATCCAGTAATACTACGATGCCTGCTATCCTCAAGACCTGGACTGTTGACCCGATGGGCAACTATACCCTTGTTGGAGAGGTGAATATTAATCTCTCTTCATCGGAGAATACACTTGTTACTTATCACTCTCCACTTAACACTATGGTTTCTGGCATCCACAAGTTAGTCTATGGGATCTATGGTCCTGAAGACCTTCTGCTTTGCTCAGGAAGCGAAGCCTTTGATGTAGGTGATGCTGTTCTGACAGGTCTATCGACAGACAGGGAAGATTATCGATCTAATGGAGATTTAGTAACTGTAATGGTGAGTTTCTTTGGTTCAGTCAATACAGAACTTCAGCTTGAGCTTGACGGCGTTGTAATAAAGACTGAAATGATCTCTCTGAGTGGATTCACCGTTTATACAACAACACTTCAAAACATCATTCCAGGCCCTCATACCCTCAAGGCCGCCTTAACCGCAGGAGGTCTAACCAGCACAAAAGAGACAACATTTACCTATGCTCTAATGGATATGCCAAAGCCCCAAATCTCGATTTCCCCTGCCTATCTTGACTATGGGGACGTCCATGTTGGTTCCACATCCACTCAGACAATTACCCTATCCAGCATAGGCAATATAGACTTAGCCATAGGAGTGATTACACTATCCGGGGCCAATTTGGGAGAATTCAGCATCCAAAATGACACCTGCTCAGGGAACTCTATTGACCCATCAGGAAACTGTACTCTGGATGTGCTCTTCTCACCCACTTCTCCCGGAATAAAGACCGCTTCCCTCTTTGTCCCATCGAATGCTAAAGGAATGGCTTACCTCTATTTACCCTTTAATGGAACAGGTGTGACCTCTTTAAGTGTATCAATCAATCCAGGCGGAGGCGGTAGAGTCATAGGGACAGGTATCAACTGCCCTGGAGATTGTGTAGAAGTCTTCTCAATCGCAGGAGCAACTCCTCAGCTCACTGCAGTACCGAATGAAGGTTACCAATTTGCAAATTGGACAGGAGACATCCATGCCTCAGAAAACCAGGTTACCCTTAACTTGGAATACCATAAAAATGTAAATGCCAATTTTGTTATAAAGAGTTACCTTATCATGGCAAATGCTAACTCAGGGGGTATCATCATTCCATCAGGGTCCATAGCGGTCCCCCATGGAACAAGCCAAACTTTCAGCATGATTCCAAATGCAGGCTACCGGTTAGCCGATGTAAAAATAGATGGATTATCCGTCGGTGCGGTGGCTACTTATACGTTTAACCAGATTACCTCCAATCACATCATAGAGGCGATCTTTGATAGAAATATCACTCCTACCTGGGCCAAGACCTATGGTGGCAAGGGCCACGATTTGGCCTTCACCATCAAGGAAACAGAGGATGGAGGGTCTATTCTTGCTGGCGAGAGTTGGTCATTCAATCCACTATTCTCAGACGCATGGGTGATCAAACTTGATGTCCATGGAGGCATTCAATGGCAGAGGAAATATGGTGGGAACCTGAACGATACATTTTATTCTATTGAGCGGACCCAGGATGGAGGATATATCATGGGAGGGGAAACCGATGCAATCCTGCCATTCTTAGGCCTATTTTGGGTGGTCAAGATCGATAAAGAAGGACAAATTCAGTGGCAGAAGACCTATGGACGAGGTTGGGCTCATTCAGTTCAGCAGACCTTAGAAGGAGGTTATGTGGTTGTAGGGATGAATATGGGTAGACCGTGGGTTGTCAAGCTTGACAGAGAGGGTGGTATTCAGTGGCAAAAGAAATACACTGGAATTCTTGGAGATTTTGCTCAATCAATTCGCCAGACCTCTGATGGAGGATATATTGTTGCTGGAATGATAAAAGGAAATGTGTGGGTTCTCAAACTGAATTCGGTAGGAAAGACTCAATGGCAGAAGTTCTATGGAAATAGCTATGTGGATGCCAATTTTTCAATCCAGCAGACTCAAGATGGAGGCTATATCTTAGCCAGTGTGAGCCTTACGTTTGGAACTGGCTATACGGATCTATGGATAGTAAAACTTGATCCAAGTGGAGAGATTGAGTGGCAAAAAAACTATGGGGGGGCGGGCATTGAGATGGCCCATGCAGTTGAGCAGACTCTTGAAGGAGGTTATGTGGTTGCGGGTTGGACAGAATCTTTTGGTGCTGGAGGTACAGATGCTTGGGTATTAAAGCTCGATCCAAATGGAGAGATTGAGTGGCAAAAGACTTTTGGAGGTTCTGGATTCGATTTAGCGCATGCAATTGAACAGACCCAGGATGGGGGATATTTAGTAACAGGCTGGACAGAGTCGTTTGGCGCAGGAGATATGGATGTGTGGGTATTGAAGCTTGATGCCCATGGAGATATATCAGGTTGTCCAGAAGGGATCATAGGGATAACCTTTGTTACCCCTTATCAAACAAATGCTTTGGCGGGTCCAAGCAATGAGACTGGCCAAGGCACTTATATCTCTTCCAAAAACGGAAATGCCACGATGAATGAGACTACAATTAACCCGGACAGTATCTGTGGTGATTAAATTTAATAAAGTTTTATAGGATTCCAGCCTTACTGATTTGCTGAAAGAGTTGTCTCTGTTTGAGGGCCATTTCCATTGCTTCTTTTTTTGTTCCCTCATGGTCATATCCAATCAGGTGGAGAACCCCATGGACCATCAGGAGAATGACCATCTCCATGGTATTGAGGCCGAAGCGACTTGATTGGCGTTGGGCAGTCTCTACTGAGATAACCAGATCTCCAAGAAGATGGGGGTGGAGATTGGAAAATTCCCCTTGTCTCATCGAAAAGGCCAGGACATTGGTCGGTTTATCGCGGTGGAGGTATTTTCGATTCAAGGCTTGGATTTGAATATCGTCGACGAATAAAAGACTCAGTTCAGCTTCAGGCAATCCCAATTCGATCAATATCCTTTGGGCCGCCTTTCTTATTTTTCTTAAGTTTAAAGGGATAGGTCTTTGTTGATTTTGTATCCAGATCTTCATCGTTCCTCTTCAGTAATGATTCAGTATTTGGGGGTAGGGGATAATCAATTCTCGGATGAAAGATGGCATTTAGGATTCGGTTAAAACTCTCCTGTATCTTTTGGAGATCCTTCAGGGTCAATTCACACTCTTCCAGTTGTCCATCTAAGAAGATGTTGTTTGTGATCCTTTGAACCAGATTCTTGATCCGTGAAGGGGTAGGATCATTGAGGGTTCGAGAGGCTGCTTCCACTGAATCGGCTAACATGACAATCCCTGCTTCTTTGGTCTGAGGTTTTGGCCCAGGATAACGAAATTCATTCTCATCCATGGATTCCATCTCTGGATTCTCTTTCCCTTTGGCTTTTTGATAAAAGAAGGAGATCAGACTTGTCCCATGGTGTTGTTGAATGATGTGGCCTATTCTTTCCCCCAGACGATTTTCTCGGGCCATCTCCACCCCATCCTTTACATGGGAGATGAGGATGAGGCTTGACATGGTTGGCGTGAGATAATCATGTTTGTTTTCACCCCCCCCCATATTCTCGATAAAATAGAGAGGTTTTTTTAGTTTCCCGATATCATGATAATAGGCACTGACCCTTGCCAGAAGGGGATTGGCTGCAATGGATTTTGCCGCAGCCTCCACCAAACTCCCAACGATGAGACTATGGTGGTAAGTGCCAGGGGCCTGGAGGATCATTTCCTTGAGGATGGGATGATCCATATTGGCCAGCTCAAGCAGTTTGATGTCTGTGGTATAACCGAATAAGCTCTCAATCATAGGGGTGATTCCCAGAACAAGAACAGAGGCTAAAATCCCTCCTAAAAAGCCCATGATCAGGTCTGAGATGAGCACTACCCGGAAGGGTTGTCCTGAAATCAGATGATAGGAGAGGATCAATAAGAGATTGATCCCTCCCACATCCAATCCTGCCTTGATGAGAATGCTCCTCTGTTCACATCGTGCGACCTTATGAGCTCCAATCACACTTCCGACCAAAGCAAAGATAAAATAGAAGAGCTGGTTTCCTAAAAGGGTGGCAGAGAAATAGCTGCTTAGAAGTGAAAAGACAATAGCCACTTCGGAGTTGAGGACAATTCGGATGAGCATGGCCCCTGAGGCAATAGGAAATAGATAAAGGTAAGAGGAGGAAGGAATGGTAAAGAACCCTTCTCCTAAGACATCGGTCATCACTTGGAAAAGCTTGAGCAAGGCAATCACACCTAACAGGGTGGTGGAAAAGAAAAGAAGATCTTTCTGAGAAAGGGCAATCTTACGGATATTTTGGGTTGAAAACTGATAGAGACTGGCCAAGACGAGAAAGGTCAAACATCCCATCCCGATCAGGATGGCTGCCAGATGGGTTTTTTCTTGGGCCTTTTTAAGAGCTTTGATTTTGAGAAGATGATCTTCTCTTACTCGATCTCCAGGCCTTAAAATGATTTCTCCCCGTTTAATTTGGAAATAGATGGGATTGATCTTTTCCCTTTCCTGTGCTCTTCGCTCTTGGGTTTGATCCTTATTGAAGGTGAGATTGGGCGCAAGGAAATGCTCTGCAATCTTTAAGACGATCGATGAGATGGGTTTTCCTAATACAGGGGTATGCAATTCGGCTTGTGTCTTTAATCTTGCCCTGGCCTCCTTAAAGTCTAAAAAGGTTAAAGAAAGGGCCTTTCTCTCCTCCCGAGTAATAATATTCCGAATCACAATCCCTTTTTCTGCTTCTGGATCAAGGAGGTCTTTATCACTGACGATCCCCTTTTTCAGAAGGGGAGCAATTAATTTTAATGCTGCCTCTCCAATGGCAGGATCAAAGTGTTCTTTTTCTAAGATCTCCCACTCTTTTTGGGTAAGGGGAAGGTTCATGGAAGAATCCCACTCTTTTTTTCTTAGGAGATCTTGATCCTTTCCTTTTGTGGAGAGAAGGGCCAATGATTCAAAGGTCAATCGAATTCTTCTTTCCGCATCGCTCAGAATCATTGGATCGTAGTCGTAGACTGGAAGGACTGTTTTTTCTGCTTCGGCCCTTTTTTCTTCGGTTAACCTTTCGTCTTCAACCAAGAGATCGTGTGTGGATTTAATCTCTTTGGTTGCAATGTCTCCTGATTTATATTCTTTTAGGTGAAGGGTAATACCAGGGGAGAGAAGGAGGGCCAGGAGGATCGTTGTACCTATCCCAATAAACCATTTTTGATAGGATAGGGTTTTGATCCGTTCTAACCATTTCCGGTTTCTCAATCCATTATTGGATTTAAAGAGGGGAAGGTTAAAGATGAACTTTTTTATTGAGATCTTCATAGGGATCTATTGGATTGAGTTCTTTCGGAGATGTTTCTTTTCCTCAGCCTTTTCATAGGCCTTAATAATTTCTTGAACCAGGGGATGTCTGACCACGTCTTTATCTGAGAAATAGACAAATTCAATCCCATCGATTCCTTTGAGGATACCTTGGATCTCGATTAATCCTGACACCTTGTTTTCAGGGAGGTCGACCTGTGTAATGTCTCCTGTAATTACGGCCTTTGAGCTGAAGCCCAATCGGGTTAGAAACATCTTCATCTGTTCAGTTCCTGTATTTTGTGCCTCATCAAGAATCACGAAGGAATCGTTTAGGGTCCTCCCCCTCATAAAGGCCAGAGGTGCTACTTCAATGACTCCTTTCTCAACGAGCTTGGAGGCCCGATCAAAATCCATCATGTCGTGCAAGGCATCATAAAGGGGGCGGAGATACGGATTTACCTTTTCATAGATATCCCCAGGGAGGAAACCTAATTTCTCTCCAGCCTCTACCGCAGGTCGGGTTAAAACAATCCGCTCTACCTCCTGTTTCATCAAACTGGCCACAGCCATGGCCATGGCAAGATAAGTTTTTCCTGTCCCGGCAGGCCCAATACCAATCACCAGATCATATTTGCGGATTGCATCGATATATCGTTTTTGGGCAAGACTTTTTGGGGTGATTACCCTCTTTCTGGAGGAAATATAAACCGTATCGAGAAAGATCTCTTCGAGGTTGATATTCCTGTCATCGGAGATCATCCGAATGGCATAATCAATATCGGTGGGATAAAGGGGATAGCCCTTCTTTAAAAGGGTATATAAATCGGTAAGAACCCGCTTGGAGAGATCAACATCCAGTTCTTCCCCTTGAAGGGTGAGAACGTTGCCTTTGGCATTGATCTTCACTCCGATGGTTTTAGAGATTCGCTTTAAATTTTCACTATGGACACCGAAAAGGATATTGGCCAGCTGGAGATCGTCAAAGATCACCTTTTCGATGTCTTCCCCTTGTTCTTTCAAAAATAAACTTTCACCTCAAACGATCATGACTTCATTTAACCTTATAAAAATCATATCATCTTGAATTTTAGATTGCAATACTCCTGTTCATGAACTACCCCTTATCTTAATTTCCTTTAATTTTTCAACAATTGCAGGGACAATTTCCCCTGCAGGCCCAGAGATCAGGTAATCGGATACCCGATGGGTCAATGAGGTGGTTTCCATATTGATCTCTATCACGGTTGCCCCATTTTCTTTAGCCGTAATAGGGATGGAAGCAGCTGGGTAGACCACGGCTGAAGTCCCGATGACCAGGATGGCTTCACATGATTGAGATTCTTTTATGGCCATCATCTGGGCTTGCCAAGGGATGGGTTCTCCAAAAAAGACAACGTCAGGTTTTAAGAGTGACGAACAGTTTGGACATCGAGGAGGTAGATCTTCTAATTTGAGGAGAGTCCCATCCATGGTAGTTGAACATTTCAAACATGAGAGGGTCCGATGACTTCCATGGAACTCAATGACATGTTGACTTCCGGCTGCCTGATGGAGACCATCCACATTCTGGGTGATTACCGAGGAGAGTAAACCCATCCGTTCCAATTCTGCAAGTCCAAGGTGGGCAGGATTTGGTTTGGCTTTCAGGACCAAGGAAAACATCTCCTTAAGCATGCGCCAGACCTTTTCTGGATTTGAATAGAAGGCCTGGATGTCAGCATATTCCTCCGGGTCATATTTTTGCCATAGACCTTGAGCCCCCCTGAAATCAGGAATTCCACTCTCTACAGAGATCCCCGCCCCTGTAAAGGCGATCGTTTTTTTTGAATGAAGAATATCCTTTGCAGCTCTTTGAATCAGTTGATCATCCACCTTTCTTTCCTTTCTAAGGAATTTATTATTTAATTTCAGGATTTAAAATTAATAGAATATTCTTAATTTAAGAAATCGAGAAAATCTATTTGAAATAAAATCTTATCAAATATTTTAAATGAGTGTCAACTATGAATCAAAAGACGATCCCCTTTAGATTCAAAAGGGGGTCTCTTCGAGTGAACTTAGATGTGATTTGGGTGAAGGAGTATGGAGATAAGATCCTTTAGGCCTTTTTCAATGCTAAATAAGTACCGAATGTGTTTCCACAGGCATAAGCAAGGATATTAATCAGGGTGTTGGGTCCTGTTTCTTTAATAATTAAGGTTAACAATGTAAAATTGGATAGGGTGATCAATCCACTTAAGAATGTGGCTGGCCATAATTTTTTTCAGAAACCTTTCGTGTATAAAGAGTTGTCAATAAGTCTATGATTAATCCTGCTATAAAGAATAAGACAATTTTAGGAATCATTTTAATATTCCTCTCTTGCTTGGATTAAATGGGGGACAGGTAAGGGGAAAATCATCAAATGGTTTTGGGTATTTAAAGAATCGGTGGAATGGTTTAAAATTAAATAGAATTTTAAACCTGTCCCGTAATCATAGATTGATTAAGGTATCCCGTGAGGTAGTATAAAATTAATCCTAACTAATTATTCATCGATATTTTGTCAAGAGGGCTTGGTTTGATGTGTGAAAAGACCTTTCATCATGAGGAGTTAAGTTTTAGCATATGCCAATCAAATTTTGATACCCATAAGAAGAGGAGAGTGATTAATGTGAAAAAGGTATTTTTATGCTCCATTTCTCTAATTTTTCTGATTTTATCTTTATCCTTAGAGAACGCTAATACGTACCTACTTGAAGACACTCAGAATAAAGGGTCCCTCCAGGCTGTTGAAGAGTATGAGAAGGAAAAGCTTGCCAAGATGAGAAAACACATCGGCAGGCGATTATTAACGGTGAGGACCCACAACCCTGTAGAATTTTATGAATCCCCAGATCATTTAGATAGAAGGTTAAAAATAAAAAAGGAGAAGGAAGGGTTTATGATCGTTGGGGTGGTTCAAAATCGTTCGGGAACGATGAATTTCTATCAAGTCAAATTTGATTCAGGAGAGATGGGTTACCTTAGTGCTGATGCTTATTACTTAGAGATAAAGATTAAAGAGGGAAGTCTTATCCCTGTCTCAAGGAAAAAAGGGATCAAAGGGGAAGGCTTGAGCCAATCTAAGGTACGTGAATCTCAAGCTATTGAATTAGTAAAAAACATGCGTATTCGAGTTGACCCCGTAACCGGAGAAATGGGATCCTTAGAAAAAAGGATGTTTTACGAGAAGAAAAGGATTTCCCCTCATTTGAAATGGAGATATGAGGTCAGAAAAATTGAAAGAGATTTCTATCGTGTCACCCAATATGTCTGGGAGAGGAAAGAACCCCCCTTAATCAGGACCTGGATCGTTGATCTTTCCAATAAAGAAGTCAGACCTGAAAATATTGGAGCAAAGGAGATCTGTCAATAATCCAATTATCCCTTTGAGGATTTAGGCTTTCTTAAATTCATAGGTGATTCGATCACCGGGAAGTTTAACCACAGCATATTTCAATTCCATTCCGATGGTAATCTCTTCCTCTTTGATCTCTTTACTCAATCGGCCAAATACCTTCATCTTATTCCCAAACTCAACTAAAGCGATGGTGTAAGGAAGATCAGATTCAAATCCGGTTGGGGCATAGATTAGGGTAGAGTATGAAATGAGTTTCCCTTTCCCTGTAATTTCAGTCCATTCCATATTGTTAGAGAGACAGTTCGAACAATCTACCCTTGGAGGGAAATAGGATGCTCCACAACTCTTACATCTGGTCCCCGCCAAGACCCCTTTATCTAAATAATCCAAAAAAGGGGTAGCTTTGGTTTGAGCTGTAAAACTTACTGTTCCAAACCGTTCAAATCCCATTGAACAACCTCCCTTTCCTTTATTCCAATTTATTTGAAAACCAGTAATTTAATATCGATATTTAGATACCTTGAGAATTAATCTATCCCTAAGATGGTTACATTGCCATAGACTCCTACTCCGCCTATATTATGGATCAGACCAATCTCTGGATTTTTGACCTGCATCTCACCTGCTTCTCCTCGAAGTTGAAGGACGATGGTTCGAATCTGTGATCCCCCGGTCGCTCCAATGGGATGGCCCTTGGAAAGGAGACCTCCATCCACATTCACAGGGATCTTTCCTCCAATATAGGTCTCCTTACTTCGGATGAGATCCCTTCCCTCTCCGGGTTTTGCAAATCCTAAATCCTCATAGGCCATCAATTCAGCAATGGTAAAGCAATCGTGGACCTCTGCCACATCAATATCTTGAGGTGTGACTCCGGCCATTCGATAGGCCTCTTGAGCAGCCACCCGGGCGCAATTCAGACCTGTCAAGGAATCCCTTCCACTCATGGTAATGGGCGCAGTGCCTGCTCCCAATCCAAGGATCCAAACAGGCTTTTTTGAAACCGATTTGGCCGTTTCTTTGTCTGCGATAATTAAACAGGATGCCCCATCTGCATTTGCACAACAGTCAAATCTTTTAAGGGGTGAGGAGACAACATCCGCAGTCATGATTTGCTCGAGGGTCACTCCTTTTTGATAGACAGCTTTCTTATTAATCATTCCATACGTTCCTGCCTTGATACGAATGAGAGCTAAATCTTCACTCGTGGTCCCATATTTTTGGAAATGGGCTCGGGCATGCATGGCATAATAAGCTGGCATCATGGTCCCAAAGGGAGCTTCCCAGATCACATCAGATCCTCTTCCCATCCTCTCCTGAGAGTCTGCCGAGCTGATCTCCGACATCTTCTGGAATCCCAATACCACTACAATCCGATGGAGGCCTGCCTTAATTAAAGAATAGGCCACTCTTAATCCAGAACTGGAGGAGGAACAGATGGTCTCAATATAGAAAGTAGGTTTTGGATTGAGACCGAGATACTCGACAATGGTTCCGGCAGGGGATCGTTGTTTATCATATTCTGGGGCAGAGCAGATGATGGACGCATCTATCTCTTTTGGGGTCAACCCTGCATCCATTATGGCTTCCCTATAGGCATCAAAGGCCAGTTCTCGAATTGAACCTTCATAACCTCTCACAAAAGGTGTTTGACCTACACCGATAATGGCAACCTCTTTCATAGAATCATCTCCCTTTCTGTTTAAAATAAATTATAAATCTAAATGATTACTCAATTTTTTGTCAAGTTATTTTTTCTCAGGTTTTTTTGGTATTTCCTAACAGCACGGCTATGTTCCTCGAGATCAGAGGAGAAATGGTGTGACCCATCGTTTTTAGAAACAAAATAAAGATAAGAGACAGGGGCAGGATGAAGGGCTGCCCAAAGGGATTCTTTACCAGGGTTACAGATGGGTGTAGGAGGAAGTCCAGTTTTTAGATAGGTGTTATATGGAGTAGGCTTGAGCAGGTCCTCTTTGGTCAGATTCCCATTAAAAGGATTTATCCCATAGATGACGGTAGGGTCACTCTGGAGAGGGATTTTCTTTCTTAATCGATTATGGAAAACGGCTGAAATCAGAGGTTTCTCCTCAGGAAGTGAGGTCTCCTTCTCAATGATAGAAGCCAATATGACCGCCTCCCTTTCAGTGATTCCAAGCTCAATTGCCCGATGAACAAATTCAGGGCTAAAAACCTTCTTAAATTGAAGGACCATCATCCTTATCATTTCCTCTGGTTCCATTTCTTTAATTAAATGATAGGTGTCGGGAAAGAGATAGCCTTCCAAATTCGGCTCTGCTAAGTGAGAGAGGCCAAGGGTTTCAATCAATTTTGGAGAGGAGGCCTTCTGCAAAAATTCCCTTTTACTAATAAGACTTAGATCCTCCAGGAGCTGAGCGATCTGGGAAAGGGTATATCCTTCGGGGATGGTCACCAGATGACGTCTCACTTCTCCTTTTATCAGAAGGTCTAATACCTCGAGGGGAAGCATTCGGGTATGGAATTCATATTCTCCTGCCTTGATCTTTGTCTTCTTTTTGAGCAAGGTGGTAAGGAGGTAAAAGAGATGTCTATTTTTAATAACCTCTTCTCTTTCAAGTGTCTCAGAGATCTTTTTAAGGGGAGTTCCTTTTTTAATATAGACGATTTTGCTAACAGAGGTATATGATGGAGGGACAAACAGAAACCAAAGAGAATATAAGACGGATAGAAGTAAGATAAAACCGAGGGCGTAAAGAAGGTATTTATTTTTAATCCAGGACCTCATGGTTTTTGCAGTGATCTAAATATCCCTGAAGAATGAGGACAGCAGCCAGCTTATCAATGACAGTCTTCCTCTTTTTCCTTGAAAGATCTGCTTCTAACAGGACCTTAGAGGCCCCCACGGTAGAGAGTCGCTCGTCCCAACTAACCATCGGGATTCTGATCTTATCTCTCAGGCCATTCATCCAGTTAAGGACAAGCTCAGCCTGCCTTCCCAAGGTACCATCCATCTTTATAGGAAGTCCGACTACAATCCTTTCAACCCCAAATCGTTGAATAAGGATTGAAAGTTCTTCTAAGTCCTCATCCATCGACTTCCTTTTCAGCGTTTTAAGCCCCTGGGCAGTTATTCCCAATTCGTCACTTATGGCTATGCCTATGGTATTGGCCCCAACATCTAAACCCATTATCCTCATTACCAATTTTATTGCCCATTTGGATGATGATGTCAAGATTTTATTTTCTAAAGTTGATTTAATGCTAATATTTAAATAAATTCAACATGTTGTACTAATGACATTTGGATAAAAATATCTTGACAAAAAGAAATACCTTTGTTATAAATTGCACAATCTATTTAGGAGGAGGAAATTTTATGGATTTTAGATTGAGTGAAGAGCAGGAAGCAATGCGTGAAATGGCTAAAAATTTTGCAGAAAAGAAGATTGCCCCAACAATGGAAGAGGATGAAAAAGAGCACCGTTTTCGTAGAGAGATTGTTAAAGAGATGGCCAGATTAGGGTTTTTTGGATGTATTGCTCCGGAAAAGTATGGTGGAAATGAAAGCGGTTTTCTTGCGGCGACAGTGATGACAGAAGAGATTGCAAGAATCTCTCCATCCTGGGGTCTTCCCTTCAATCTTCAGATGAACTCTATCCAATCCGTTTTACTCAATTTTGGTACAGAGGAGCAAAGGGAGCGATGGATTCCAAAATTGATCAATGCTGATTTACTTGGTTGCTTTGCCATTACCGAGCCTAATACCGGTTCTGATGTTGCCTCAATGAAATCGACTGCAGTGGAAACAGAGGATGGTTTCATTATCAACGGGACGAAGATGTGGATCTCAGGGGTCCCGGTTGCAGATTTGGGGATTGTTTATGTTTACACAGATAAAGCTGCCAAACATCGTGGAATGTCAGCCTTTATTGTGGATATGCACGCCCCTGGAGTTACTCAGAAAGCCATCGATACAAAATTAGGACTATTCTGTGCCCCCACAGGGGAGATTGTGTTTGAAGACGTAAAGGTACCGAAAGATTGTCTGGTGGGTCAAAAGGGGGATGGTTTTAAGATCTGCATGTCTATGTTGGACAATACAAGACTTTCCTCGGCAGCGAGGGCTGTAGGTGTGGCCAGGGCCTGTCTTGAACATTCGGTGCGATATGCCAATGAGCGAGAACAGTTCGGACAGCCCATAGCCAATTTTCAGATGATCCAAGAACAGATCGCAGAGATGTATGTTGAAGAGCAAGCCGCACGTCTATTGGTTTACCGAGCAGCGTGCAACCGAGACTTAGGGCAGCGGAATACCATTGAAGTTTCATGTGCCAAATATTATGCTGCAGAGGTGGCTGTCAGAGCAGCCAATCAAGCGGTTAAGATCTTTGGATCATATGGTTTTTCTACCGAATATCCTGTAGAGAGGTTCTATCGAGATGCCAAATCGTATCAGATTGTTGAGGGGACATCCAACATTCAAAAGATGATCATTGCAAGAAATGCATTAGGCCTTAAATAAAAAGCTATTTGTTGAGAGGAGGAGAATGTCATGGGGATACCAGTGACAGTACCAATGGTTGGAAAGATTGTTTCAGTTTCAGTAAAGGTTGGGGATAAGGTGAAAGAGGATGATCAGGTGGCTGTATTGGAAGCAATGAAAATGGAGATGCCTGTAGTGGCTCCAGTTACTGGAACCATAAAGGAGGTTTGCGTGGCCCCTGGTCAGGAAGTGGAGGCAGAGGCAGTCATTGCAGTCATTGAATGATGATGGGATTAAGGGGGGTAGGGAGTTATTGACAGAGGATTTCCTATCTCAGTTGAATATACGATCTCTAACGATTGAAGATTTGGATGCCATTGTTGAGATTGATCGCAAGGTCTTAGGAAAGACGAGACGTGATTTTTGGAAAAAGAAGATTGAGCTCCCAACCCCCCGATATTCTGTAACAGGTTTGGTTGCTGAATTTGAGGAGAAGGTGATTGGATTTATCTTAGGGGAGGTAAGCGAGTGGGAGTTTGGTATTCCAGCAACGGTTGGATGGATTAGCACCATTGGGGTCGATCCAGAATTCCAACATAAGGGAGTAGCAAGAAGATTGGCTCATGAATTTATTAAAAATCTGAAGGCAATTGGGGTCAATGTGGTCTATACCTTAGTGAATTGGAGCGATTGGGATTTATTAAAATTTTTCCGGGCCATGGGATTTACAAGGGGAGGTGAGATGATCAATCTTGAATTGAAAATTGAGTAAGGGATGGTTTTTTAGATCTATTCATTCTGATTCTAATTCTCTTAATTTCAACCATGCTTGTGAAGGGGAATACATTGGAAATTTCCCTCCATCATTTATTTAATGTCTTAAACTTACTGAATTTTTATATGACCCCTCCTAAGGAATAGGCAGTTTGAAGGAATTAAAACTTTAATTTATAAAAACAGAAAAATAATTATTTTAATTCAGTTAGAAAATTTATTTTTGAGAATATATTCACAAATTATCTCTTTAGATCAATTTTTAAAAGAAGGAGGAATGGATGGGAAGGCTTGAAGGTAAAGCAGCGGTTGTGACTGGTGGAGGAAGAGGCATTGGGAGGGCGGTCTGCCTTGCCTTTGCGAAGGAAGGTGCGGATGTCGTTGTAAACTACGCAAGTAAAGATCAACCGGCACAAGAAGTGGTCGAAATGATCAAGAAAATGGGTAGAAAGGCCGTTGCTGTCAAAGGAAATGTTGCACTGAAGGCTGATGTGGATAGGATTATCCAAACAGCCATTGATCACTTCGGAAAGATTGACATCCTGGTCAATAATGCAGGAGTGTCTAAACCAAATATGCTTTACAAAATGACAGAGGAACAATGGGATGAGGTCATTGACATCCAACTCAAAGGACCGTTCCTTTGCACACAGGCCGCGTCTAAATACATGATGGAGAAGAAATACGGGAGGATTATCAATGTGACTTCCTCAGCCGGATTATGGGGCACGAAAGGACAGATCAATTACAGTTCAGCAAAAGGGGGGATCGTTGCCTTGACCAAGTCCGCTGCACGTGAATTGGCGGGCTATGGGATTACAGTGAATGTAATTCAACCAGGGTATGTTAGCACAGAGATGACGGAGAAGATTCGGACCGATCCAAAGTTGAAAGAGATTTATACAGGTAGGATTTTGCTTGGCCGCTTTGCTGAGCCTGAAGAGGTGGCGCCGACTTTTGTCTTCTTAGCTTCAGATGAAGCCAGTTACATCACAGGCCAACTGATCTGTGTGGATGGCGGACTTGGAATGACCTAATAGATAAACACTTTCATGAATTAAAGATGGAAGGGGGGATGAATAGAATATTTGGTGCTTATTAATCAAAAGAAAGGGGTGAGATAAATGACAGGATTACCAGATAAAATCGAGACTTGGCAAATGATTCAACCAACCACAAAGAACAAAGACACTGGAGAGGTTATTCCTGGTAAATTGGTCAAGACCTCCATTCCAGTTCCATCATTATCTCAAGATGAAGTACTGGTTAAGGTAGCTGGCTGCGGGGTCTGTCATACAGACCTTGGATATTTTTACGATGGGGTTCCAAATGTCCAGAAACCACCTCTAACCCTCGGCCATGAGATCAGTGGAACCGTTATTGCAGGGGATGAAAAATGGATTGGCAAGGAGGTGATTGTCCCAGCAGTAATGCCCTGTCGAAAGTGTCTTCTCTGCAAGACCGGAAGGGGAAACCGCTGTTTGGCTCAGAAGATGCCTGGAAACAGTTTGGGTATCTATGGTGGGTTTTCAAGCCATATCCCAGTTCCATCGATTGACCTCTGTGAGGTGAGGAATCGTGGCAATACTCCGTTGGAGCAACTGGCTGTTGTGGCAGATGCTGTAACAACCCCCTATCAAGCAGCCAAACGAGCAAATCTTCAACCTGGTGACAATGTCATTATCATTGGGGTCACTGGAGGAGTAGGGGTTTATATGGCCCAGACGGCAAAGGCCTTAGGTGCAAAAGCAGTCATTGGGATAGCGAGGAATCCAGAAAAACTTCAGAGGGCTTTGAAGTATGGAGCCGATTTTGTGATCAGTTCACAGGATAAAGCGATCAAAGATATTCGAAATGAATTCAGGGATATCTGTAAAAAGAATGGATTAGAGGCTGGCTTTGGATGGAAGATTTTTGAAGTCAGCGGGACGAAGGCAGGACAGGAGATGGCATTAGAACTTCTTTCCTTTACAGGGAAGCTGATTCTCATTGGTTTTGGAATGGCCAAGATTGAATATAGCATTTCGAGACTGATGGCCTTCGATGCAGAGATTATTGGAACCTGGGGATGTCTGCCAGAGTATTATCCAATTGTGTTGGATATGGTTCTTTCAAAAAAGATCGACATCGGTCCTTTTGTTGAAACTCGACCGATGAGTCAAATTGCCTCTGTCTTTGAAGAGGTTCACAAAGCAGGTTCGCCTGCGAAGAGAGTCGTTTTAACCCCTGATTTTTAAAAATAAATAAGTTTGTTCAAAAGAGAAAGGAGGAATGTTTATGGCATTAGATTGGATGCCGAGAGAAGGAGAGATTAAGAATCACGATCGATATGGTTCAGAGCATTGGGGGACAGAAGCCCCCTGCACCGTTTATGAGAAGAGGCCATTGAAGGATCCTAAAGGGAATGTCATTCCTGGTCTTTACAATGTATGGATCAGACTCAATAACCCGGCTCAGTATAACTCTTACACCACTGAGATGGTAAAAGGGGTCATTGCAGGATTTGAAAATGCCTCTACAGATCGTTCAGTCGTTGCTGTTGTATTTACAGGGACTGGACCCTATGCCTTTTGCACGGGTGGAAATACGAAAGAGTATTCTGAATATTATAGCAAGCGACCTGAAGAGTATGGGGCCTATATGGAACTTTTCAACAATATGGTTGATTCCATCCTCATGTGTAAAAAACCGGTCATCTGCAGGGTGAATGGCATGAGGGTAGCTGGAGGACAGGAGATTGGGACTGCATGTGATCTTACCATTTCCTCTGACTTGGCCATTTTTGGTCAGGCAGGTCCACGCCATGGATCTGCACCAGTGGGTGGGGCCTCTGATTTTCTCCCTTGGTATCTGAGCATTGAAGATGCCATGTGGAGCTGTATCAGTTGCGAGATGTGGTCTGCTTATAAGATGTGGCGGAAAGGCCTTATCTCAAGGTGTGTTCCTGTCCTTAAGGATGACAAGGGCAAATGGCTTCGTAACCCTCAAGTCATCACAGAGGATTATGTAAAAGATGGTGAGCTCGTTTATGGAGAATATAAGACCGGTGACGAATTTAAGAAGGCAAGAGAGCTGGTAAATAGCAAACTTAAGAATAATGAATACGATTTCACCCTTCTTGATGCAGAAGTTGAGAAGATCTGCTGGACCTTTGCCAATCTCTTCCCTGGCTGCTTGATCATGTCTATTGATGGGATCAGGAACAAAAAGAAATATTTCTGGGATCAGTCAAAGAACATAAACAGGCATTGGTTGGCTGCCAATATGATGGGAGAGGCCTTCCTCGGATTTGGGGCCTTCAATACCAAGAAGATTACTGGGGTGGATACCATTGACTTCATCAAATACCGCCAGAATATTGCTGAAGGAAAACTCATGGACGAGACCTTCTTTGAAGAAGTCATGGGTAAACCACAGAAGAAATAACCCTCTGAGCCTCCCCTTTCCCTCTTTCTATTCAATTTGATGGGAAAGGGGAGGGAATATAAGGAGTAAAAAATGGCATTCAAACATATTCAGACAGAACTTAAAGAGGGTGTGGCCACCTTAATCCTGAATCGACCACCTCTGAATGTCCTCAATATCGAAATGATGGAGGAGATCAATACTTTTTTTGAGGGATTGATGAAAGAACGGTCTTTGAAACTGCTCATAATTCAGGCTGCAGGAAAGGCCTTTTCTGCAGGGGTGGATGTCGGAGAGCATCTGGGTGATTTGGTTTTTAAAATGATTGAGGTGTTTCATAGGATGTTTCGGTTGATGGATTCACTGAAGGTTCCTTCCATTGCCATCGTCAATGGGTCTGCCCTTGGAGGAGGATGTGAGCTGGCCCTCTATTGTGATATGGTGATTGCCACAGAAAAGGCCAAATTTGGTCAACCCGAAATCCAGGTCGGAGTCTTTCCTCCCATTGCCGCTTTGATCTTTCCGAGGATCATTGGACGGAAAAAGGCAATGGAGTTGATCCTCTCAGGTGACGTTATCAGTGCTCAGGAAGCCCTCTCGCTTGGTTTGATCAATAAGATTGTTTCTGAGGCCTCTTTGACAGAAGAGATCAATGGATTTATTGAAAAGTTTAAGAAGTTGAGCGGAGTCGTTTTAAAGCTGACAAAGGAGGCTGCCCTTGCTGGTCTGAATGATGATATGGATCAGGGGTTGAAAGCCATTGAAAGAATTTATTTAGACCAATTAATGAAGACAAAAGATGCCAACGAAGGGTTAAAAGCCTTTTTAGAGAAAAGAAAACCAACCTGGAAAGACGAATAAAGCAAAAGGGGAGGGCCATTTTAGGCCCCCCTTAACCTTCCTTTTGACTAAATCATTGACGGTTCAAAACCCATCTGTTAGAATTTCAAAAATCTAAATCAATCCATTCAATATTGATTCCCTAAGGTAAAGAAGATGAGGCTTAAGGAAAAGATGGCGATTGTCACTGGAGCAGGGCAGGGGATTGGCCGAAGCATTGCGCTGAAGATGGCTCAGGAAGGAGCCAATGTGGCCATTGTTGAATGGAATCCCGAGACCGGAACCCAAACCGTCAAAGAAGTGGAGGCGCTCGGGAGAATGAGTCTTTTTTTCGCTGCAGATGTGGTCGATCAAAGACAAGTCCAGGATGTAGTGAATCAGGTCATCACTACCTGGAGGAGGATTGATATCTTAGTAAACAATGCAGGCTTCGATCGACCCGGAAGCCTTTTAAAAATGAAACAAGAGGATTGGGATGCTGTGCTTGGGGTTCATCTCAAGGGAACCTTAAATTGTATTCAGGCTGTTGCCCCGCATATGATTGAGAACCGTTATGGGAAGATTGTCAATATCTCATCGATTTGGGGAAAGAGTGGCGCAGTTTCAGAAATCAGTTATAGTACGGCTAAGGCTGGGATCATAGGCCTAACAAAAAGTGTGGCTAAGGAATTGGGTCGATATCAGATCAATGTCAATGTCATTCTACCAGGGTTAATCTTGACCCCAACCATTGCAAAGATGGCAGAGAAATATCAGAATAGGATCATTGAAAATACCCCCTTAAAGCGAATTGGTCAACCTGAAGAGGTGGCCAATGCCGTCGCCTTTTTAGCTTCTGATGAGGCCAGTTTTATCACGGGGGCTCTCTTGGAAGTCTCCGGGGGATGGAATATGTAACCTCCTTGGAGGAATTTTTAAGATTAAAAATCGAAACTTAAAAATATGGGAGTAAAAATTCATGGAAGCGATCGAACAAGTAAGAGAGGGGTGGAGAAAGAAGGCAAAGGAGGTTGTCCAAAATGTGGTAGGTCCCCGTGCCAAAGAGATAGATGAAACGGGTGAATTTTCATGGGATTTGGTGGAGGCCTATTCTCAGTATGGTTTCCTGAGTCTTCTCATCCCTGAAGAGTATGGAGGAAAGGATACAGATATTACTTCTTTTTGTATCGTGGTTGAGGAGATTGCTAAGGCCTGTGCCTCGTCAGCCCTATTGGTGATTGTTCAAGCCGTAGGCACCATGCCTGTAGTCTTAGGCGGAGCAAATGAATTGAAAGAAAGAATATTACCCCGATTAGCTCAAGAAAAGAGGCTGATCTGCTTCTGCTTGACTGAACCTGAGTCAGGTTCGGATGCCGCCTCAATCCGAACAAAAGCCATTTTAAATGGGGATCATTATCTTCTCAATGGTCGGAAATGTTTCATTACGAATGGTGGAGTCGCTGATTTTTATTCGGTCTTTGCCACCACCCAACCTGGTAAGAGAATGGAGGGGATTACTGGGTTTGTCATTGAAAAAGGGACCCCTGGTCTTTCTGTGGGTAAGACAGAAGAGAAGATGGGGATCCGAGGCTCCAATACGACAGAGGTGATTCTTGATCATGTAAAAGTTCCTATATCTCAAAGGATTGGTGACGAGAGTGCAGGCTGGTGGCTGATGATGAGGACGCTGAATCGCTCTCGACCTGCTATAGGAGCCCAGGCTGTAGGTCTGGCCCAGGGGGCCTTGGATTATTTGATAAAGTATTTACAAGAGAAAAAAGGGATGGAGGGAAATCAACTCGGAATCCCGTTGATGCTGGCGGATATGGCCATTGAAATTGAGGCAGCCCGTGCAATGGTTTATAAGGCAGCCAATATGATGGACGAAAAGGCCAAGGGCATTCCAGTTCAGATGTTTTCTGCCATGTCAAAGTACTTTGCCTCTGATATCGCCATGAAGGTTACAACAGAGGCTGTCCAGATTTTACAATATCAGGGCCTCACCCAAAATCATCCCCTTGAACGAATGATGAGAGATGCAAAGGTCATTCAGATTTTTGAGGGGACCAATCAGGTCCAAAGGATGGTGGTAGCCCATACCCTACTCAAATCAAAATAATCCTAATGATCATCTTTATCCATCATACCAGTGAACCCCATGGGATATTAGGGGCTCAGGTTGCGGCAACCTTCTTCCAACGAAAACTTTCCGTCCCCACCATCGTTGTAGGGATTGAAAGGAATTTTTCAAAGGAGTCCCTGTTCCATTTTATCGATCAATATTATGAGGGAAGAGAGAAGGTTGTAGCTTTCTCACACCTCTGTGGGAGAAAAGATCTCATCGAATTGATCCAAGAATTGAAGGAAAAAGGTTTCATGACCATCCTCGGTGGCCCCCAGGCCATACTGGATTATGAGGGTGAACCTGAGGCCGAAGATTATCAGAATCGATTCAAAGGATTAAAATCAATAATCGACCTTTCCTACCAGGGGCCCATTGATGGTTTTCAATTAGATCATCTGAATCAAGCCAATAAAGTCGTTAACCAATCTTGGGATAAAGAGATATTTTTAGAAGTCGATTGGTCGAATCTCTATATTTTTTCAAATGTCCTTAAGAAACTTGATGTTCAATTGGGACAAGTCCTAAATTCAATTGGTTGTGCCTATGCCAATAAAAAACAGACCCTCTTTTTACCTCCTCCCACAATCCTTCAAGATCAAAATGTCCCAGAATTAGAAGTCCAATGCAATGGATGTATTTTTTGCGACGTTTCTAAAGATAAAGGCTATCACGGCTCACTTGGATTGGATAAGGTAATTACTCAAATTGTAGGCTTACCTGAAAAGGAAGGAAGAAAGATTCCCTTTGAGCTAATTGATGAATATCCCATCCGCTTTCTTGGATCGCTTCTTGAGAAGGTTAAAAAAGAAAGGATCCAACTCTTACAAATCAACTTGGTATGTCGAGTCGATGATATCAATCTCCACGCTTCAGAATTGTCAGACATCTTATCCCTTGCTCAAACTTTGGGCATCAGAATTATGTTTGCATCGATTGGTTTTGAATCGTTCAACGATCAGTTACTTCACTACCTTTGTAAAGGGATCTGCCTCGATGAGATCATTGAATGTGTTCATCTGCTAAGACGTTTGAAGGGGCGGTTCGGAAACCATTTACTTTTTCGTCGAGACGAAGGAGCCAATCACGGTTTTATTCGTCCTACCCCCTGGGACAATGATGAGATCCTCAGGGATATGGATCGGGATATCTTTCTCCATCAATTCTATGAGGATATCCTTCCTGAATATAGTACTCCCCTGATTATTCATCATGCCTCCTACCTTGGAGACTGGATTAGAAAGATTGAATCAATGAGGGAGGTGACCTTTAATCGCGAAGGAACCTGGATTGAATGGTGGAATCCCTTCACCTCGTGAGTTCTCTATTGTGAACATTCATGAGGAACGAGGAGGTGAAAATAAAATATTTCTTGACAAAGATTTAAATATTATTAATAATAAGTATGATTTAATGGGCATTCAGGGGATTAAGTTCACTATAGTGAACTGTTATTGGAAGGCAACTTTATCCTGAAGCAATGAATAACCAACCCATCTTATGAAAGGAGGTTTTTATGGTGACCGTCAAAGAGGGACTTTCAACCGCTGAAAGTCTGCGACAAACTCGGACCTATGGCCAGGTGAGGTGCCATAACCCCAGTTGTATGGGAAGGATAGAACCTCCACCTGGGGCAACCCAAGTCAAATGTCCAAAATGCGGGATGGAATGGAGGATCTTTTGGATTAAAGCTGGTTTTCCCCGTATTCGAGGACCTGTTTGGGACGTGGATAGGAGGTTAGCAGAGGAGGCCCTTGTGAAGAAGATGCAAGGGGGAGAACAGAAGTCAACTAATGAATCGCCAGCACGAAAAGCAAAGGAGGAAAAGAAAGATGCCCCTAAATAGAAAAATCGCATATATCGATCTCTCAACAGGTAAGATTGAAGTGAGGCCTATCCCGATTGAGATTCGGAAGAAATTCCTGGGTGGCCGTGGCCTCGACGCTTATCTGCTTTATAATCACACGAAGAAAGGGTGTGATCCTCTCGGTCCAGATAATACGCTCATGGTGAGCGGTGGAATTTTGACGGCCACCTTAGCCTCAGCCACCTCAAGATGCCATGTCATGGCCAAGTCACCCTTAGGAGGGATGCTCGGAAGTTGTAATGGTGGAGGGTTTTTTACTCCTGAATTGGCCTGGGCGGGGTTTCACCACCTTGTCATAAAAGGGAAAGCATCCAAACCCGTATATCTTTGGATCCACAATGGCCAGATCGAAATCCGTGATGCAAAGAACATCTGGGGAAAATCAGTGACTGACACCCAGTGGATCATCCGGGAAGAATTAGGAGATGAGGATATCAAGAGTCTGGTTATCGGTCAGGCTGGAGAGAATCTTGTCAGGTATGCAAATGTCATGACCGGGATCAAAAATTCTGGAGGTCGAACTGGAATGGGAGCAGTCATGGGTTCGAAGAATCTAAAGGCCATTGCCGCTCGAGGCACGATGGATATTAAGATCGCCTATCCGAGAGATGCCCTCGAATTCAATAAACGGTTTATTGAGCAAATCACTACGGCCAAAGTGAATCAAACCCAAGGAACCCTTGGTACTCCGTTCATTTGGGGAGCAACAAACTCCTGGGGTGGGATTCGAACCAGAAACTTCCAGTACAATCAGATGCTCTATTGTGATGAGATTGAGCCTGAATCCATTGACGAAAATGCTGCAAAAACGATTGGTCCTTATCACATGGCTGGTTGTTTTGGCTGCCAGGTCCACTGCCGGGCCAAATATAAGATCCCATCAGGACCCTATGCAGGCAGATATGACGAAGGACCTGAATATACCTCTCAGGGGGCCTTCTGTAGTGAACCCGATGTTGCAAGCTTAGAACATCTCTTAGTCGCCAACCATTTAGTGGATCAATGGGGTGTGGATAACCTTGAGATCGGAAGTCTGATCGCTTGGGCTATGGAGCTCTATGAACTTGGGATCCTTACTGACAAAGAAACGGATGGTTTGGATCTGAGATTTGGAAATGGCGATGCTATGTTGGAGATGATTAGACGAATCTGCTTCAGAGAAGGTTGGTTAGGGAATGTTTTGGCCGAAGGGGGAATCATTGCCTCTGAAAAGATTGGGAAGAACTCTTTTGACTATTTGATTCAGGTCAAAGGGGTGAGCAACCTTCATTCAGATGAGAGAGCAACCCCTGCTCTTGCGCTCAATATCGCCACAGCCTCCCGAGGGTCTGACCATTTGAGAAGCAGGCCAGCCATCGATCTCTATCACCTGCCTGTAGATGTCCTCAGGAAGATCTACAGTAGTCCGGTTCCCTATGATGGACCGTTGAGCTCGGAGCATACCGAATACATTGGTAAACCATGGCAGGTCTTCTGGCATGAGAACTGCTACATGGCTGTGGATTCCTTGGGCATCTGTAAATACCATACCACCTTCCTGGGTGCCACCCTTCCCAACTTTGAAGATTGGTCCAAAGTGCTTTACTACAACACAGGCTTGGAGCTTTCTCCAAAAGAGATCTGGGATGTTGCTGTTCGGTGTAACATGATGGAGAGACTCTTTAACCTACGGGAAGGTTTGACGAGAGAGGACCTCAAGAAGGGGGATATGCTCAATCATCGCTACTTTGACGAGCCGACCCGAAGGGGAGCCCCTGATGTGGTGGGCAGGGTCATCGATAGAGAAAAATTCAAGAAGATGATTGATGAATTTTATGAATACAAAGGCCTTGATCAGAATGGCGTTCCAAAGCCTGAGACGCTCAAAAAGCTTGGCCTGGAGAATGAACCATCCCACTTATTATAAGACAAAGACTGAAAGGAGAGAATGAATGGAACCCATGGGTAAAGTTCTTCAAGTCAATTTTGAAAAATGTACCGGCTGCAGGCTTTGTGAAATGGTCTGCTCCGTTTTTCATGATGGGGTATCCAATCCTGCCAGAAGCCGGATTAAAGTGGTCAAATGGGAGTCTGAGGGAATTTATATCCCCATGTCCTGTCAGCATTGCCAGGATGCTCCCTGTATGATTATCTGTCCTGTAAAGGCAATCTACCGGGACGAAAAGCTTAGTCGGGTGATGGTTAACCAAGATAAGTGTATTGGCTGCCGATCCTGTGTCACGGTTTGTCCTTTCGGAGCAATGAACTTTAATGTGATCGATCGAAAGGTTTTTAAGTGTGATTTCTGTGATGGTGATCCCCAGTGTGTCCGCTTCTGTGATATGAAAGCTGTGGATTATATTGAGCCTGACCGAGTGAGTATCTCCAAGAAGAGAACGGCGGCGGAGAGGATCACCGCAGCTCAAAAGGCAGCCCTGGCCTTAGAAACAGAATTACATTGATAGAAATCTAAATTTAATCAGTCAATTTCAGAATGGGAGGAGGGACTCTTGGTTTAGTTCCTCCTCCCATTTAAATTTTCCTATTAAGACCGATAACCCTTCTTCTGAGTCAAGATATTCCTATCGATTTGAATCCCTACTATAACCTCCCTTATATAAAATAATCTTTCAAGAACTTTTTCAGAGGTTTCTTAAAAAAAGATTGACAAAAAAAATTAAATATAATAATAAATAACCCGTGTTGGACAAAATAACAAACCCTGCCACTCGTTATCTGATTAGTATTGATTCCTCAAAGTGCATTGGATGCAGGATCTGTGAGATAGTGTGCAGTCTTAGCCATACGGGTTCCTGCTGGCCCAGCAGAGCCAGGCTTCGAGTCATCTCAGAAGAAACAGAAGAAAGAGTTGACAGCGCCCCAGTCCTTTGTATGCAATGTGAAATTCCAGCTTGCAGGTTGGCCTGTCCAACTGGGGCAACCTTTGAGGGAGGACCTGTAAAGGCCCGATTGGTTGCATCGGAGAAATGCATTGGTTGCTCTGCTTGTGTTTGGGCCTGCCCTTTTGGTGCTTCTGAATTGGATATCGTAACAGGGGTAGCCCATCGTTGCGACCAGTGTGAAGGAGATCCACTTTGTGTAAAATACTGCCCGACAGAGACATTAAGGTATATACCGGAAGATCAATTCTCTATAAAAGAGCAGAGAAGGAAGTTGAGCGCTTTTATTGATATCCAGCGGATCATGCGTAGCTAAGGCCTATGGTGTATGAAAAATAAATATCTCTATGCAGGAAAAATCCTCTGGGTAGATCTGAGTAAAAAGAAGTCGTGGACAACCCCAACCGAGACCTATTCAGAAAAGTTTCTTGGGGGGAGAGGGATTGGGATTAGGATTTTATGGGAGGATTCAAGCCTTCCTTCCGTTGATCCTTTAGGCCCTCAAAATTGTCTCATCTTTAGTAGTGGTCCTTTCACAGGTACCATGGTTCCCGGGTCAGGACGATGTAGTATCATCAGTAAGTCGCCGTTAACTGGTTTGATTGGTTTGAGTAGCTTCGGTGGTTCATTTGCTCCAGAGTTGAAGTATGCAGGGTATGACCATTTGGTGGTGAAAGGACAATCCCCAGAGCCTGTTTATATAAGCATTGAAAATGAAGAGGTAAAGATAAGATCAGCTTCAAATATCTGGGGATTGAATCCTTATGAAACTTATAAAGGGTTATGTAAGGAGCTGGAGGATGAGGAGATCAAATGGGCATGTATCGGGCCTGCAGGCGAAAGGTTAATCCGTTTTTCTAATATCGTCAGTGAGATGAGGGATTCCAATAGACAGGCCGGGTTGGGTGCCGTGATGGGATCTAAGAAACTCAAGGCGATTACGGTTAAGGGGACAGGAGGGATCAAGATTTCAAAGCCTGGACGTTTTTTTAAGTCCTGTGCTGATGTCCTTGAGTCGTTGAGGTCAAATCCACCTGCTCCCATTCTTTCCATTCAAAGCTTACGAAGGGAAGAAGGAGGATTAAGAAGGAGCTGTTTTGGTTGCCCCATGGCCTGCGAAGATGAATTTCATGGTTTTGTGCTTGGGGGGAGCATTTCCAATGAAAAGGTCTTTGGAGATAGGATGGTTTGGCCCGAGTTAGCCATCGTTACTCATAAATATGGATTTGATGTGAATTATCTTTTAAGGATGATTACCTGGGTGATTGAATTATTTGAGCAGGGCATCCTTGATGAAAAAGATATCAGTTTTCAGCTTAGATTAGGAGACAGAGAAACCTTCCTTAGATTGGTGGAGATGATTGCAAAAAGAGAAGGATTAGGGAATCTCTTCGCTGAGGGTTTATTCAGGGCCTCCCAAGAGATTGGCCATGACTCCGAGCGGTTGATTTCTCGATCATTAAATGGCAAAGATGGAAAAGCCCAACTCCAATACTATGGCCTCTTTGGAGAAGGAATGGAAGGAACTCGGTTGCCTTTTCCTTCAGATGATATTGAAAAGGCGGATACCCTTGTCTATGCTGAGGATGCAATGGAGAAGGCTGAGATCCTTGGAAGTTGTAAATGGCTGACAGAGTTCAATGGATTGCCCTTGACAGAAGATATCCAGGTAAACCTTCTCTCCATCGGTTTGGGAAAAGAATTCAGCACCAGAGAATTGTCCATTTATCAAAAACGGGCCCATCAGCTTCAACGGGCTTTTAACTGCCAACAGGGAATTCGTCGAGAGTTGGATACCCTTTCAGACCAATATTTCACCGATTCAATAGCAGCAGAACCTCAAAAAGGATTTAAAATGGATCGGAAGAATTTTGAGGCGTTAAAGGACCGTTACTACAAACTACGAGGGTGGGATTTAGCAACAGGAATACCGATTCGGGCCACCCTGGACTCATTAGGATTGAAGGATGTGGCGGACCTCCTTGAGAAGAGCAGACCATGGTCTTAAAAGTTGGGTTTATTTATATTGATTTAGCCGTCCTTGGATATCAGATAGCCAGTGTCTTGTTTCTGTTAGGGCTTCTCTATCGCTTTATTGTTTGGGTTCGCTACCCACCCAATCGTACCCTCTGGAGGAGGTCAAGGGAGGCCCTCAGACGGGGGAGTTGGAAGGCCAATCTCTTGATCTTGGTGAAGGCTATAGTTACGCGATTGCTTTTACAAACTTTCATTGTTCGGCGAAGTTGGTTACGCTGGTTTACCCATTTTGCTATTTTTTGGGGGTGTGTCATTGTTAGTGCTGTTTGTTTTGCCCTGGCCTGGGGATGGATGAGCTTCTCCTTGGTGGGTCCACAAACCTATTGTGCCCGAATGTTTGACATCCCTATCATGACATTTCAGGTAGGAAGTCTAATGGCCTTTCTTTCCTTCAATGTGATGAACCTTGGATCCTTGCTCTTACTTATTGGGCTTATCCTTGCTTTCTGGCAGAGGATCAGGATCCAACCACAAGAGAAGGCAGAACGATTAAAGGAACAGTTCAGTTCACTCTATCTTCTTTTGGCTGTAACCCTAAGTGGGCTATTGCTTACAGTAAGCTATAAATTTTTTAATGGCTTTGGTCATCGACAATTGGTCGTGTTACATGAGGTGATCGTTATTCTTGGACTCCTTTGGGTCCCGTTCAGCAAGCTCTTTCATATCGAGGTGAGTCCAGCAACCGTAGCCTTAAATATAGCTGAAGAGGCAGAGTTGGTGGAAGAGAGCCGTTGTAGTCGATGTGGAAAAGCGCTTTCCCCTGTTTGGACCCCGAGAGATTTTCAAGGGGTATTGGCTTACGCCGGTGTTCAACTTTCTGGAGACGTGGCGGATACAGAAGTTCTGCTTTTGTGCCCCTCCTGCCGGCGTCACCGCCAAACCTTGGGGTTATTGCCAAAGCCATTCGCCTTGAGTCTGGAGAAACAATGATGAGGAGGTAAAACGGGTGTGCCAGAGATAACGAAAGAAATGGGAGAACCGTCTCAATTGGATAAATCCTATTTACCTGATCTCTCTCTTGATAGCCTAAAAGATGGAGTAGCCACTCGTCGAGGTTTTCTTACATTTCTAATGGCCTGTTCTGCAGCACTCTTTGTAGCAACCGTCCCTTTTGCCCGACGATTCATGGGAAAGAAGGAAGAACCTTTACCTAAGTTGGAAGTCGGTAAGGTCGCGGATCTTGCACCGGGGGAGGCTCGTCCTTTTTTCTATCCAAGAAAGGATCATCCTGCCCTCCTGGTTCGTCTTCTCAATGGGGAGTGGCGAGCTTATGAGGGGACCTGTACCCATCTCTCATGCGTTGTTTACTGGGATTCAAAGTCAGAGAGATTGATTTGCCCCTGCCACAATGCAGCCTTTGCAATAGAGACAGGGGCAGTTTTAATGGGGCCCCCTCGACGGCCGCTTCCCCGAATCCGCGCCAAGCGCGCAGGGCGGGCGCGTGACCGT
>JBBIRT010000009.1:33170-41860 GCA_037441725.1 Deltaproteobacteria bacterium
CTTGAGTATCGAAGCTGAAACAAACTATGCAGTAGGAATTAAGACATGATGGAATTATCGATTGTGGAAAGGCTCCAGCAGAGATCAAAACAGTTAGGGAAGGCTATCCTTCTTCAGATGCTGATCGTTGCAGCTCAGGTGGTGGCCTTGGAGGTGGTGTTAAGGGGTTGGCAGGCTAACGAAGCGGTGACCGTCTTCATAGGGATTGGAGCCTCTGCTTTATGTTTTATATTGACGATTATCCTCTTCGTCTGGATAAGAAAAGGGGGTTAGGATAACATCATTTCATCAAAGGCTTCAACCATAGCCTTGTCAAATTGAGGGGTTTCCAGGTCTGCATCGATCTCCCTAAGTTCTATATCCTTTCTTAACTGTTTCTTTAACTCTTCCACAAAGGCCCTATCTAATTCTTCATCATAAAATTCTGTTCCTTTTTTATCTAAAGAGGACCATCCCCCGAGAGGGATGAGGAACTTGACTGGGCCAAGTGCCTTATTCAATTTTTCAGCCATCACTTTGGCGACTTTAATCATTTCATCTTTGGATAATCGGATGAAAGTGCGTCTTGCATCATAAATGTATTTTTTCCGATGATCATAATCAGGTCTGTAGTCTCTCTTTAATGGACTTCCCCAATTGACCACAGAAGGGGCGATGAGTTGAGGAATTCCTTTCTTGCCAGCGGCTTCAAGTCTTGATGGACCCGAAGCCCTGCTAAATCCAAATAGTTCTTCACCCACTCCCCCTGGGGCAAGATCAATCACTGCATCAAAGAGGTTGTGCTGTTCAATGATTTCTTCCATTGCCTTATCCCCGATGCCTGAAGCTGAAAACCCAATGACCTGATATCCTCTTTGCTCCAGTTGGTTTCTGATGTAGGTCGAACAGAATTCACATGGGCCAAGATGGGTCATGGCAACGAATTTTTTCTCACCTTTTTTGGGATAGGCAATCGGGGCCTGAAGCGAACCCTCAACCATCCCACAAATGGCTCCGGCTGCCCTTGATAAGACGTTCCTTATGAAATCATTCAATCCAGCAATCTCTATGACTGAGTGCATCAGGGTAATATCTCCGGCTCCGATCACTCTCGAAGCAAATCCGGGAAGGGAGGCCGTGCTTGAGATAACAAGCTTCGGGATCCCAAAGGGAAGCGACTTCATAATGGCCGAGCCCATTTGTGTCCCTGTGGTGCCACCCAGACTGATCATCCCATTCAGTTTACCCTCTGAGTAAAGCTGTCTTACTTTTTCTTTGCCTCCATCGACCATCACGGGCATTCGTTTCCCTCGATCGGATATACGAGCGACCTCTTCCAGACTTCGCCCGCTAAGTCGAATGACTTCTTCCCGAGTAATCTCACACATCCCCTGAGGTTGGCCTGTCAGTCCCATATCCAGTATCAACACCCTATACCCACGAGCCTCTATCAGTCTCCTTAAGAAATTGGCTTCATGCCATTTCTCTTCCGCCATGACCAGAAGGACGATGGTTTTATCTGTTTCTTCCATTTTATAATTTGGTTTCGACCTTTATCTTTTCAGAAATCCATACCCCTAAGGCCTTCTTATCGATCTTTCCACTTTCGCCAACCAAAGGGAAGGTTTCCATAATCTCTAATCTTTCTGGAATCTTGAACATCGCGATCTTTTTATTCTTTAAGTATTCAACCATCTCATTCAAAGAGAATGGTTCTCCTTGTTTCAAACTAACGCAGGCACAGGCCCTCTCACCCATCACGGGGTCAGGCATTGGGACCACTACCGCATTGGTAATTTTTGGATGGGCAAGGAGATAGTCTTCAATCTCTTTTGGATAGATATTCTGTCCTGCACGGATGATGATATCCTTTTTCCTTCCCATCAATTTGAGATAGCCATCCTCAGTCCGTGCCACCAAATCTCCAGGAGTTGCAAAACCCTCCTGATCAAAAGCCTCCCTCATCGTCTTTTCGAGATCTCTATAATACCCAATAGAATTTCCAGGCCCTCTAAACCAGAGCATCCCTGCTTCTCCTGGTTTGACCTCTTTCCCTTCATCATCCAATATTTTTATCTCGACCCCTGGATGGACCCTGCCCAAAGTGGTATATCTTTGTTCTTCAGTGGCAGTGATGGGTACTCCTGAGATTGATCCTGTATCCTGACTTCCATAGGTGCCTAAAATGGGACACCCAAATTTTTCTTCTGCTTCCTTTGCTAATGGGGGGGGTAGATAACCCCCTGCTGTTTTGATAAATCGAAGAGACGAGAGATCATATTTTTTTAAAGGGAGTTGAAGCAACCTTGCCAATTGGGTAGGTACCAGTGCAATCACCGTGGCCCTTTCTCTTTCCATAAATTCAAGAGTTGCTTCTTCTCGGTAAAGATACTCTAAAGCCATCTTCGCTCCTGCCACTGGGGCAGTTACATAGGCAGGAGTGCCTCCGGCTGCTCCTGCAATTGGGGCAATCGCAAGAACACAGTCTTCAGGACTGAGTTCCCAATTCCTAAGGTGAGCCTTTGCCGTCCAAATCTCTCGGGCAGCAATTCGGTGTTCAATGATTTTTGGAAGTCCTGTTGTGCCTGTGGTCGTGACCAAAAACCCAACCTCCTCAACGGGATCTAATCTTGTCTTCTCGAGTTCTCGGAGGTCATATTCTTGCTCATATGGATGTTCTAAGAGTTCATCTATGGAGATGCAATGCTGAGGGACCTCTTTACCTATTACAAGGATATGTTTAAGCATTGGCAATTCCTGTTTGAGCTCAATTACTGACTGGTAATGATTAAATCTTCTGTATTCTTTTGGAATAACGATCCCTACGGGTTCAGTGTGCCTGGCAATCTCTATTAATTCGGTTTGGCGGTAGGTTGTCATGAGAGGGATGGATAAAATCCCTGCCTTTTCACAGGCCAATCGGATGAGGACCTGTTCAACACAATTCGGGAGTTGGATAATGAGCCTGTCGTCCCGATTCAATTTAAGATCTTTTAACAAAGCAAAGGCAATCCTATCTATTTTCTGCTTGGCCTGTTTCCAGGTAAATCTCTTCCCCGTTGAATCGACCAGGGCCTCTCGGTCTGGGAACCTCTCGGCGTTTCGATCCCAGTAATCAGGTAGGATGGTTTTGTCCCAATATCCTTCTTTTAAATTTTTCTCTACTTCCTTTGGGTCATCACGAATCGGTTTCATCTTCGCCCATTCCCTCTATTCAGTTTTTCCCCTTCTTTCTCATCATTTCCTCAAAGGCCTCCACCACGGCCTTTGCAAATTCTGGGGTGTTCAGAGGAAGATCGAACTCTCTGACTTCGATTTCAGGTTTAAGCCCTTTTTTAAGTTCTTCTACAAATTCCTGATCCGCTTCAGGGTCGTAGAGAGGTTGTTTTTCCACACTAAGTGAAGACCATCCTTTTAGGGGGATCAAGAATCGTACAGGCCCCTTCGTTTTATTAAGTTTCTCTACCAGTGTCTTCGCAATTAGTCTTAACTCATCTACGTTCGTCCTTGCCTGTACTCGATAGGAGTCCTGAACGAAATAGTTTCGAGAGGCGATGTTTCGTGCAGTCCATAGTGGATCATTTCTGTCTTTTCTCTGGAGAGGGCCACAACTGATCATATCAAAACCGCAAGGAGTGATTACCTGGGGAATTCCCCTTTTAACGGCTCCTTCGAGTCGATCTGTCCCTGCAGCACGATTACCCCCTAACAGTTGTTCACTCAAACCGCCTGGGACGATATCAATCACCCCATCGAATATCCCTTGGTCTAAAAGTTTTTCCATGGCTCGATCTCCAACCCCATCTGCATGACATGGAATGACATCAAACCCCCTTTCTTCAAGGTATTGTCTTATGAGATCACAACATATCTCTGAATATTGAAATTGGGTCAGGGCAACCAGGGGTTTTTCTGTTTGTTTGAGAGCCTCCATGACAGAACTAGCACCACTCTCGACCATGCCACAGATGGCACCTGCTGCTCTTGTGAGAATACTTTTACTGAGTTCATGGAGGCCAGCCATATCCACTACGGATGATAGGATGGCGATGTCCGAAGAGCCAAAGAAACCTCCTGCATAACTTGGCATGGCTGCGCCACTGGAAACCATCAGCTTTGGGATTCCAAATGGCAAGGCCTTCATAATATCGGTTCCAATGGCAGTGTTACTTACTCCACCAACCCCGACAATCCCTCTTAGTTTCCCACCCTGGTAGAGTTCCATGACTTTGAGAATCGCTCCCTGAATCATCCTTGAGGTGATCTCAGCCCGGCTTTTTACTGAGGATCTAATCTCTTGGATACTTGTTCCTGCAGCCCTTGCGACCTCCTCGCAAGGAATATCCGCAGGGATTTGTGGTTCTCCTCGCATGCTCATATCAAGAAGGATCGTTTGATGACCTTTCTGTTCAATCATGTCTTTGAGAAACTTTACTTCTTGGCCCTTCGTATCCAATGAGCTGACAATGACAATAGAACCTGACATATTCGACTCCTATCCTCCGGCCAGCATGGTGACCAGATGAATTTCATCTCCATCCTTAACTGGTTTGGCAAGTTCATTGGGGTAGGCACTGGCATGATTTAAATAGATTTCAATATGGTTGAGCAATCTATCTTTTTTAGCAAAAAGGGCTTTCTCCATTCCAGGATATTGTTTGATGAGGTGATTGAGACATTCCCCAACGGTGCTTCCTTCAACCGAAACCACCTCCTGCCCATGGGTGTGCTGTCGATGGGTAGTATGGATGTGGATTTTGATTGGCATACTTACTCCTTTCTGACCCCAGAACCACAGTGGTCACAATTCGGATTTCTACTGACAGTAAATTCATTAAAGGTAATCTTCAGCCCATCATATAATAATAAGCGATTGGTCAATAATTTCCCAATCCCCAAGAGATATTTGATGACCTCGGTGGCTTGGATGATACCGATAATTCCAGGGGTGACTCCGATGACAGGGAACTTTTCCTGAGGCACAGGGCCACGATACATACATCGAAGACAGGCGGTCTTCCCTGGGAGGATGGTCATAGCCCTTCCTTCAAAGCCATTCACCGCTCCATGAAAAAAGGGAAGTTCTTTCTCAATCGCACAGCGATTCAAAATGTAACGGGTCGATAAATTATCCATTGCATCGACCAGGACCTCACAACCCTCCACCAGTTGGGAGACATTGTCTTCTGTGATGGTTTCTCCAATGGTTTCAATTTTTACTGTTGAGTTCAAATGATTCAATTTTCTTTTTGCAGAATCAACCTTTTTCTTACCGATATCCTCTTCCCAGTAAAGGATCTGGCGGTTCAGATTGCTAAGGGCAACTTCATCATGGTCAATAATCCGAATCGTTCCTATTCCAGCAGCGGTGAGGTAAAGGGCGATAGGGGAACCCAGGCCTCCAGCCCCTGCAAGGGCGACCCGCGACTTCATTAGCTTTTTCTGTCCTTCCTGTCCAATCTCCCCAATCATGATCTGCCGATCATACCTTTCCTGTTCCCTTGATGTCAGCATGATCCCCCCCTATCTGATTAAAAACTTATATTCATCCCCCGTTTGACACAGGGGGCTTTTGGGGTAAAATTTAAAATATTCATGGGGAGAATACAAGAAGAAGGGCGTGGATTTTCAACTGATCACGATTTGATGGAAGGATGAAAAAAGGAGGGGTTATTTTCCATATCTTAAGAGGTCGAGGTATTTGTTGGCAAATTCGCGTTTCCTTACGATACTGGTTTCTCCTGCACTGACAAAGGAGACCGCTTTGATATCACAAAAGCGGACACATTGAGGATCTCCATCACAAAAATCACATTTTACAGTGACCCGTTCCTGCACGTCAAAGAATGGGTGACCAAAGGGACAGGAGATGATACAGGTTCGACATCCAATGCACAATTTTTTATCAATTGTGACTCGATTATTATTCTCAGGTTCTCTATGGCAGGCCTTTGTTGGACATACCTCCACACAGAAGGGTTTTTCACAGTGATTACAGGTTAAAGGGATGTAAATCCCTACATCTTCCCATTTTAAGACTTTGATCCGAGAACGACTCGGGTTGCTTGATCCGGTATGAAATACAGAGCAAACTAATTCGCATAAACGGCACCCCGTACATTTCTGGGGATCAATAACAAGAACCTTATCATCCATCAAGAATCTCCTTTCTCTATTGGAAGTTCTCCAAACGATCGTCTAAGGATAGATTTTTTTATTCTTTTCTGAATGATAAAACCTCTCTCCTCTGAGACCGGTCCTTTCCATCAATCCTATTCCATACTGAACCTCAATGAGTCGTTTCATGGGGATCTGATCTTTGATCCCAGCGGAGAGAACCCCGAGCCTGAGAAAGAAGCCCCCGCAGAGGAGGGCTATCCCAGAAGCATAAATCAATATTAAGTTCTCAGGGTAGTAGGAGGAAATATTTTCGAGGAGGATCGGGAAAATAAATCCAAGCAAAACGATTCCTCCCCAGAAGATCCATTTTTTTTCTCCTGATAAAAGGAGACGGACTGAATGTTTTGCCTGCTCCATTGTTTTATAATTCCGTAGGAGAAAAAGAAAGAGGATCACTCCCTCGATTAAGACCAGGATCTGTTCTGTCCCCTTTAGAAGTTCCAAGGTTCTACTCTCATAAGAAAGAAGACCTGTTCCAAGAGTGGAGAGGAGAATCGCCATTGATCCTGTAGAAAGAGCAGACATGAGAAAGAGGATGGGGAGGAGCTTGGTATTCCATAAAGGAACTGATTTTGTTGCCTTTAAAAGAATGCCTGTATAAAGGGCTGTACCAATCGCAAAGACAAAGGCAATGGCTTCGACGATCGACCAGAAAAACGATTCCGCGTGTAACCAATTAAAAGGTAAAATTGATTTTGCTAAGAAAGCCAATCCGAGTAAAATAAAGGTTGAAAGGATGATAAAACCCCGAGAAACCCATGAGGTTTTGGGATTCAGACAGGCATACATAAACCTCCATTTAATTCCCAAGTCCAGGATAAGAAATGGGGCACCCATGGCAACCAAGATGGGTCCCCAGAAGAGCGGGAGTTCTGAAAGGTTCAATGAATCATTGAAGAGACGGATCGTAGAGTTGGGTAAGGGATTTAATGCGACTCCTGACCAGTGGATGAGAGTTCCTATGATAAAAGAACCCGCTCCCATCCCTGCCAAATAGAGATAGATCGCAATGATTCCCTTCCATTCTTCCTGGGGTTTGAATATCTTATGAGTTCTTATGGGTTGGACAACCTCTTTCTTCATCCTTTCCCCCTGAAGGAGAAAGTCTCCTTCACCCGATCAAAAGAGGATTCAAATTTAATTTGGATATGTTCTTTATAGTGAACAATTTATTGAAGGGTTAATTATTCCTAACATATTCCCTTCTATTCGTCAAGATAATTAAATATATATTTTAATTATTGACAAAGGTATTTTAATCTGATATAAAAGATTTAGAGTTCAATATAGTGAACATATGAAAAGAATCACTTACACCGCACCTTCGGTAAAAAAGGCCTTTAAGATCCTTTATGCCATTTCAGAATCTCCCAATGGTTTAGGGATCAGTGACCTTTCCAAGAGGCTCAAAATTGGAAAGAGTACAGTTCATGGGATTACCTCTGCCCTTGAGGAGATGGGAATTTTAGTTCGAGATCCTATCCATAAACAGTATACCTTAGGTTATAGCCTTTTGGAGCTTTGCCGAACAAACTATGCAAAAATTGAGTTAAAGGATCTGGCCCGAAAACCCATGGAAAAATTGATGGAGAGGGTAGGGGAGACTGTATTCTTAGGTGTTTTAAATGGAGATCACGTCACCATCTTGGATACGGTAGAATCACGAAATGAGATGAAGATCACCTCTCCTCCAGGGACAAGACTTCCCCTTTTGACCGGGGCTACTGGCCGGGTTATCCTCTCCCAAATTGAGAGAGAGAAAGCAAAAGAAATTATACAGAGAAAGGGGCTGACCCGTTACACTTCAAAGACTGTCACAGATCCAAAACAGTTTCTTAAAGAGGTGGATCAAGCTAAAAGAAAAGGGTATGCAGTAGATGATGAGGAATATATCACAGGGGTTCGGGCAGTGGCTTTTCCTCTGGTTAAGGCGTCCTCAACTCCAGCCGCCTTATGGGTGGTTGGATTCAGCTCCACCATGGATGATCAGAAAGTCAAGATGATTATCCATGAGATTGAAGAAACCGTTCAGGAAATCAAGCAAGCCCTCGAAGGAACACTCACCAAAAAGCACTTCACCTAAGTCCCCTAATCTTATTATCTATGCTTCAACGTCTCAGCAATGTAGGAGGTTAGGAGTTAAACTTTTTTTAAAAGAGGTAACCATTTCCCTTTTGGAAAGGGGGGTTAAGTGGGCATAAGAAGCCTCAAAAGATCAGCCAGCTCCCCTCATCTGGCCAGAAACAGCTATCCCGTTTCAGTGAGACTGCCGCTTTCCACCAGGCAGCTACCATCTCGGTTTTAGGACCGCTGAAAATAGGATTTATGTCGTACGCTGTGCGAATCCAGGGGTTTCGTGCATCATCCCTCTTGATTCAAGAACCATCTGCACAAGGTATGGAGATTGGTTTGTCTGGGTGGCTTTACTGGGATGGGCGAGCTTTTTGATCGGAACCCTTTATAAGGGAAAAGATGGAAAAAACTTGGCAACCCTGATTAATGTAGCTACAATAGCTACAATTGCTATAAAG
>JBBIRT010000010.1:0-18740 GCA_037441725.1 Deltaproteobacteria bacterium
CGTGTAAAATAGACATAACCTCCTGGAACAGCAAAGGCATTCACCAAGGGCAGATCAAGGATTTTAAAATGGTAATGAAGCTGGGGGCGATGAGAAACCTTTGCAACTTGTTGGCAGATATCATTGAGATAATGGATTAATCTTTGATCCTCATACATCCCATATTGTTGGATAATCCTCCCATCTGTTTCCCGACCTAAGTTAATTTCATCTGTTTCACTCAAAAGCATCAACTCATGCTTACCTGTGACAGGATTTACCGCACATGAAGAAATTAAAAAAATAAGGCTCATCCATAATAGGAACAAAGACCATCTTTGTCTAAAACACTCGGCCATAACAATCCCACCCCCTATGTTTAGGAAGGAGACTCATCGAGTCTTCGCATCGCTTTCAATTTGGATTTGAGATAGAGGGATTTTATCTAAATGTTTATGGATAGATTCCTCTAAGTCTCGAGGCTTCGGCGACCCTCCCAATCCCAAGCACCAGGGCTGCCATCCTCATGGAAATCTTCTTTGAAAGAGAGATCTCTAAGACCTCTTTGAAACCCCTTTGCATGATCCGGGTTAATCGTTCTTGAACCTCGTCCTCACTCCATATGAGCTCCTGCAGGTTTTGAACCCACTCAAAATAGGAAACGGTCACTCCCCCTGCATTGGCTAAGATGTCAGGGACAACAAAGATTCCCCTCTCATTTAATATCTCATCGGCTTCTAAGGTGGTTGGGCCATTAGCCCCTTCGACAATGATCTTGGCCTGGATTCGTGATGCATTTTCCTGATGAATCTGATTCTCTATCGCCGCAGGGACTAAGAGATCACAGTTCAATTCTAACAGCTCTGGATTAGTGATTTCAATCTCATCCTTTGTCCTACAGACCATACATTTATTCTTTGCCTTGTCTTCAAGAACCCTTTTTACATCCAACCCCTTCTCACTATAAACCCCTCCTTTTGAATCGCTGATAGCGATCACCCTCGCCCCCAAGCGAGCAAAGTGCATGGCCGCAATCCCTCCAACATTTCCACACCCTTGTATGACAACTTTTGCCTCCTGGATGGGTATCTTCAGATATTTCAAAGCTTCTATTGAAGTGATCACGACTCCTCGTCCTGTTGCCTCAAATCTCCCGAGGGATCCTCCTAATTCAATGGGTTTCCCGGTCACCACCCCTGGAACAGAGTATCCTTTAAGAATACTAAAGGTATCCATGATCCAGGCCATCACCTGAGGATTGGTATAGACATCCGGGGCAGGAATATCTTTATCAGGCCCAAGCAGTAATGAGATCTCCCAGGTAAATCTCCTCGTTAAACGTTCAATTTCATGAATGGACATCTCTTTGGGATTACATTGAACCCCTCCCTTCGCTCCTCCGAAAGGAATATTAACGACGGCTGACTTCCAGGTCATCCAAATGGCCAAAGCCCTGACCTCATCAAGGTCTACATCAGGGTGGTACCTTATCCCACCCTTTGCAGGTCCCCGAGCCACATTATGCTGGACACGATATCCAGTAAAAATCTTGACCTGACCATCATCCATCTGAACTGGAAAATGAACAATCAGTTCCCTCTTGGTACTCTTCAATTTTTCAACCATTCCTGGATCCAGATTTAAATATCTCACAGCCATATCCACTTGCTTTTTAGCCATTTCAAAAGGATTCACTTTTTCACCCTGACCCATCCTCTCACCTCCATTCTAAAAGAACTCCTATTCGTAATTCTTCATCTCCTCTTTCTACCCCCTCTTCCTCACTTTTTCAAGAAAAAATTGTAAAATTGTGTAACACCTCACTTATTCGGAGAATTAGGAAGGGATGTCGGCTTTATAAGATTTTAGGAGATCATATTATAACCTTTTAAAAATTAAAGGAAATCTTTATAATCTCTGGCCAAATTTTCCTTGACAACCCTTACCTTATTGTTTACTCTGGTTTCTATGAAAGAAGCAATCACCCCGAATATCCGAGTGAAAGTCAATGAAAAAGAGTGTCTGATCCCTTTAGAAACTTCTCTTTTTAACCTCAAAAATCAGGTTAAGCCAGAGGCTGATCTCATCATATATAATGGATTCCCTGTTCATTTTGATTGTCCCCTTAAGGATGGCGATGAAGTGGTCTTGATTAAAAAGGGGGAGATTCCCTCTCCTGAAGAACTTGAATCCCTTATGATGGCAAGACACACCCCTAAGATTCACCAGAGGATTAGGAAATCAACCGTTGGAATCGCTGGATTGGGAGGCCTTGGATCAGCGATTGCCATTGCATTGGCCCGCATAGGGGTTGGGAAATTGATCTTGGTTGATTTTGATGTGGTCGAGCCTTCCAATCTGAATCGCCAACAATATTTCATCCATCAGATTGGGATGCCTAAGGTGGAAGCCCTCCGAGAGAATCTCTCAAAAATCAATCCTTATATGGTGGTTGAGACCTATAATGAAAAATTAGATCGAAATAATCTTGAAAGAATTTTCAAAGAAGCAGAGGTAATTGTTGAGGCCTTTGATCATGCGGAAGAGAAGGCCATGTTGATCAATGGGATCTCTGAGAAGATGCCTGAAAAATATATTGTAGCAGCCTCTGGCGTAGCAGGTTATGGAGAAAACAACGAGATTAAAACGGTCCGATTCTCCTCAAAAATCTTTATCATTGGAGATCAAAAGACGGCTGCCCAACCCGGGGTGGGATTAATGGCTCCAAGGGTAGGCATCGCAGCCCACCATCAAGCCAACACCGTCCTCAGAATACTGTTAGGAGAAGAAGGGTGAAAAATCATTGGATATTCCAAAAAATCCTATACGAAATAGAAAGGATTCAATGGGAAGTCGAAGCAATTGAAAAGCATGCTTCTATGATGAGGAACATTGCCGAAAATATCTTCCAGAATAAAAGACAGGGGGTTAAAAAATCCTTTCAAAGAGAGGGCAATGATCTTTCTTATGATAAGGACCTATGGAAAGACCCTAACGGAGACAGAAGCTCGTGTGTCTTTTCTACAAATATCAATAAATTTTCTCACAGGGACAAAGAATTTATTAGGATCACAGAAAAATTGGATTCAGTTTTCAAGGCCTTAGTGGAAAATAACCACCATATTCTCTTTGCCTATATCATCAGTAAGAGGGGAGTAACGAGAGGATATCCCTGGAAAGATACCTCTGTTCTTCCAAAGGGTTTCGATCCCACCCTCCAACCATTCTTCTTTATTGCCGACGAAAAACATAATCCACAAAAGAAAATAAAATGGACGGAGCCATACCTTTGCCCCCTCATGAAAACCTGGATGGTCACTTGTTCTTCCCCAGTATGGATAGATTCCCATTTTTTGGGAGTGATTGGGATTGATGTGAATTTGGGAAAAATCATTGAACCTATGGATCAAACCCTTAAAATGACTGAAAAGGGCTATGCCTTCCTCATCTCCCCCCATGGTAATTTGATCATCTCTTCAGATAAAGGGATGAATAGTTTAAGGGAAGATAGTATCTGGATTGAAGGGAAACAGAAAGACTCCAGATGGAAAAAAAATATTCTTAAAAATTTTATTCGAAATAACTCTCTTCCTCTGGAGACTCAAATGACAGAGATAAAGTTGACCTCAGGGAAAAAATACCTATTCTACAGATATTTCAAAGCCACTGGTTGGAGTTTAGTAACCCTATTACCCAAGGGAAGGACAGAGGTCACAAAAAAAGCGAGGCCTCTTAGGAAAAAGGAGGCTCTTATTTCCTCTGATAAAAATCAACCTGATGGAGTTTACCTTCCTCTCATGGGATTCATTTCTTCTTTCTCTCGATCACTTCAACAAATCGAAAAATTGATTGAAGGGACGAAGATGATTGGAAAGGGAATATTAAATCATCGGATAAAAGTGAGAAGGAAAGATGAGATCGGTCTGCTGGCTCTCTCCATTAACAAAATGGCAAAAGAGCTAAAAAAGAGGAAGGAAGAATTTGAGTCTGCCTATAGAAAGATCAGTCAATTGGATCGTCTCATGGCCATCGGCAGATTGGCAGCAGGGGTGGCCCATGAAATCAACAATCCTCTTGGAATCATCTCAAACTATGTTCAAATGCTTCTTAAAAATCCTTCTCTTAGTGTAGAGATCCAAAAGGACCTATTCCTGATAGAGGAAGAAATTCATAAGACCATGGAGATTATTAAAGGGCTTCTAAATTTTTCCAGGGAATCAGAAATGGAAAAAAACTTAATTGATCTAAACGAGGTGCTTCGAAGGACCGTTTCTCTCCTCAGATTTCAACTAAAATCCCAATCCATTCAACTCGTGGAGGATTATAATGAGAATCTACCCTTGATCTTGGGTGATTCAAATCACCTCCAACAGGCTTTTCTCAATGTCTTGCTTAACTCTATCCAGGCCATGCCAAATGGAGGAAAGCTGGGAGTAAAAACTGCCTTCCATGGGAGGGATATTTCTAAGAAATTGAATGGCCGAGTCGTGGTAGAAATTTTGGATACAGGAGTGGGGATTGATCCGAAATATCTGGATAAGATATTTGATCCCTTTTTCACAACAAAGGAGCGCGGAAGCGGTACAGGTCTTGGTTTATCCATCAGTTACGGAATTATCAAAGAACATAAAGGGAACTTTGATGTGAAAAGTATCACTGGGGAAGGAACAGTGGTCAAAATTGTCTTTCCAGTTCCTCAAGACTCTTGAATATTGAGGAGGGTTGGGATGATAAAGATACTCCTTGTGGATGATGAAGAGAGGGCTTTGGAAGCCTTAAGTAGGGCCCTTCAAATGACAGGCTATCAAACAGCCCGAGCCCTGGACATAAAATCTGCTCAAGATATCCTAAGGAAAGAGTCCTACGATATCGTGATCACCGATTTGATTATGCCAGATGGAGGTGGAATTGGGTTGCTCGAATTTTGTAAGGAATTAGACCCCCATCTTCCCGTAATCATCCTGACAGGATATGGGACTGTAAAAACGGCAGTAGAGGCAATGAAAAAGGGAGCCTTTGATTATGTAACCAAACCCTACAATATTGATGAGATCGACCTCCTGATCAAGAGGGCCCTTCACCAAAGAGATCTTATGTTTGAAAACAGGATGCTACGGGAAACCCTTTCTCAAAGATTTCCTTTCTCAGCCATCATTACCCAGGATGAGACCATGAAGAAGCTTCTTCGACAGGTTCAGACTCTGGCCAATACGGATAGCACCGTGCTCATCACCGGAGAAAGTGGGACCGGGAAAGAATTGATTGCAAGGGCCCTCCATTACTCCGGAACCCTGAAAGATGCTCCTTTTGTGATCATCGACTGTGGAGGGTTGACCGAAACAATTTTGGAAAGTGAGATATTCGGCCATGTCAAAGGGGCCTTTACAGGAGCTTATTCAAATAAAAAGGGATACTTGGAGGTGGCCAATGGGGGAACCCTATTCTTCGATGAGATTGGAGAATTATCATATCTTTTACAGAAGAAACTTCTGAGGGTTATTCAGGAGAGAGAATTCTCCAAAGTGGGTGATACAAAAATTCTCAGGACCAATGTGCGGATCATTGCAGCCACTAACAAAGACTTAAGGAAGGAGGTGGAGCTGGGTAACTTCAGGGAAGATCTCTATTACCGTTTGAATGTCATTTCTCTTGATATTCCTCCCCTCCGAAAACGAATCCCCGATATCCCATTGCTTGCTCATCATTTCTTAAGAGAATTCAATAGAAGATTTAATAAAAGGGTCACTAAGATTTCAGAAGACGTCCTGAATAAAATGATGAATTACCCATGGCCTGGCAATATTCGGGAGTTAAAAAATACGATTGAAAAGATAATGATCTTTAAAGAGGATGAAACCATTTCGATCGAGGATTTACCTGAAGAAATCAGGAATGTCAAGGAGGAACGAGTCTCAGCTAATCGACCTCTCAAGGAGATAAAAAAGGAAGCAGTAACCCATCTCAGCAAGAACTATATTAAGGAAGTTTTAAGCCTTTATAAGGGAAACATCTCTAAGGCCGCCTTAAGAGCACAAATGGACCGGGGAAATTTTAGAAAGTTGATGAAACGCTTTAATATTTCTGCTAAGGAGTTCCGATAAAAACTGGGTATAATTTACCCCATTTTCTATCCTTTAAACAAAATCTTTACAACAGGATGATCATTAACCTCTAACTCTTTGATTTAAAAATATAAAAAATTTAATCCTACCCAACGAAAGGGGTATTTTCTAACCTACTTCAATGTTCTCAATCCTTCAGTCTATTATAATTACCTGATTTCATTGGATTTATTAACCATCTTTCCTATTATTTTTTGGCAAATGATTTGCAAAACGTTTTGGATGATTATTGGAATCTCAAAGGAAATAAAGGATGGTGAAAATCGGGTTGCTATCGTTCCAGCAGGAGGTAAATCTTTTATAAAGGCAAATCATCAATCCTTTTTACCTATCTCCATCTCGCAGCAATGCCTGAGCTAACTCGAGCGTTACTGGAAAGAAAAATCATCAGAATTGCATATGAAACCATCCAAACAACAAAAATGGGAATTTGGCCTGGAGCCATTGTCTCTATCTCAAATATTAACCTGAATAGACTTCGTTTATCAATTTTTCATAAGGGAAAGGGGTTGTTTTTCATGTGATTGGAAAATTCTAATCGCATTTAAGAAATTCAATAAATCGAAGGGAGAAAGAAGATGATCAGCGAAAAAGAACTTGAAAAGTTATCCTATCCTGAAGCCCCAAAGATTGTTACAGATAGGTTGCCGGGACCAAAAGGTCAAAAGATTTGGGATGAGTCAAGAAGATACGAAACCCCAACTCGGGTTGGAGGGATGTACATTCCCTTTGTATGGAATGAAGCAATGGGTGCCACCGTAAAAGACCCTGATGGGAATATATTTATTGATATGACCGGAGGTCTTGGAACGAATAACGTAGGCCATACCCACCCTAAGGTTGTAGAAACCATTAAGAAACAATCAGAAAAGCTGATGCATGCCTTGGATATGGTCAATCCCCAGAGAACAGAACTGGCAAAGAAATTATCTGATATCATGCCAAGGGGATTGAAAGGAAATTGCTTTACATGCTTTGCAACGAGTGGGAGTGCTGCAATTGAGATTGCAATAAAATATGCAAAAATGATTACAAAGAGAAGGGAAATCATTGGTTTTCAGGGCGCCTACCAAGGTGTCTATGCCGGAGCGTTGGCCTTGACCACTTCTCAACATTATCGGACAGGTTATAAACCTTTCATGCCAGAGGTTTATCACTTGCCCTATGGTTATTGTTACAGGTGTTTTGTAAATTTAAAGTATCCGGACTGTGGCTGTGCCTGTGCAAGGTATGTGGACTATGTCCTGAATACTCCCTATACAGGTATTACAGAACCTGCCTGTGTGGTCGTCGAACCTATTCAGGGTGAAGGAGGTTATATCAATCCCCCAAAAGAATTCTTTCCCATTATTCGGGAGGCTTGCAATAGGTCAGGAGCCTTGCTCATCGTCGATGAAATTCAAGCAGGATTTGGTAGATCCGGTAAGATGTGGGCCATCGAACATTGGGGAGTAGAACCGGATATTCTCGTCTGGGGTAAGGGGGTGGGAGGAGATCAACCCCTTACAGGTGTGACGGTGAAGGCTGATTTTCAATCCAAATTAGAAGTTGGATCCCAACCGGCTACATTTCCCGGAAATGCCCTTTCCTGCGCTGTCGCTTTAACAAATATTGAGATAATGACTGATCCAAAAGATGAATTGATTAAGAGGGCTGAAATTATCGGTGACGAGATAAAGAATCAATTACTCAAAGCGGCTGAGAGTAGCCCTGTCATGGGCGAAGTGAGAGGCAAGGGATTTATGCTCTCATGCGAGCTCGTTAAAGACAAAAAGACAAAAGAACCTATCTCTGAAGAAAAATCCTTTGATATCATGTTAACGCTAAGGGATAATGGAATCCTCAACTTCATCTGTGGTCGTTATGGAAATGTGTTTAGATTCATGCCTCCCCTGACCACGCCCAAAGCCTATTTTGAGAAGGCAGTAGATATCTTCCTGGGTATTCTAAAAGAAAAAGAGGATGAACTAATGAAATAATTAAAAAGGTGGCATAACAGATGATCTGCCAGAGGTGATTCTCTGAGGGGAATGAGGATGGGGAAGATTTATTTCAAGAAACAGGAGGTTTAAAAATGACTAAAAAAGATTCAGAAATTGAAGGGGTACGCCAAGCCATTCAACGATATATTGATGGTTCCTATTCAGCGAACGTTGAGATGTTAAGAAAGATCTTCCATCCAAAAGCATTAATGTCAGGGTTCCTTCAAGGAAAATTATTGATTGGTTCCCCTGAACCTTTTTTTGATGATATTGGGAAACATCCATCTATGGCTGAAACTGGAGTCCCTTATCAAGCTGAAATGATATCCATTGATGTAGTGGGACAAATTGCCAGCGTCACTTTATTGGAAAGGGGATTTTCCGGAGCCTTAAATTTTACCAATTATTTCCACTTACTAAAAGAAAATGATGAATGGAAGATTATTAGTAAAACGTTTACCTCCGAATAAGGGAGGAAGCTAAGTTTTTGGAGGCAAGACTCATGTCCTAAACCTAAGAAGGAACGAAGCATTGGGAATTTTTCCTAACTATTAGTCCTGAATCTGCCCTTCTCTGTTGAGATCTCTCAGGAGGTTGATATGGAAAAAATGTTGGCTGATTTAGTGATCATTAACGGCAAAGTGATTACAGTGGATGAACGATTTAGTATCCAACAAGCCGTTGCGGTTAAGGATGGCAAAATTGTAGCGGTTGGCAAAGATGAAGAGGTTAAAAAATTCATAGGCCTAGAGACCAAGGTCTTGGATATTCAGGGGAGACCAATGTTGCCTGGAATTAATGACTCTCACATGCACGGAGTTTTTTTAGGAGGGACAATGCCTCCATTGGCCCTTGATTTACGTTATCCAACAGTAAAATCGATTCGCGATATTTCAGAGCTCCTCCGCAAGAAAGTTGACTCTGTTCGAAGTGGAGAATGGATCTCTGGATTTGGATGGGATCCAGGTTACTTAGAGGAATGTAAAGAGAATCTTAATCGATTTCCTACAAGATGGGATATCGATCCTGTATCTCCCCATCATCCAACCTTTTTCATCGACTTCTCCGGCCATACCCTGCTGGCCAATAGTGAAGCCATCCGAATAGCCGGCATAACAAAAGACACCCCCAATCCCCCTGGAGGTGAGATTGAGAAAGATCCAAAGACAGGAGAGGTCACGGGGATATTTAAGGAACTATCGGCCCAAGCATTGATCAGCAGAGTTGTTCCTCCTTATACCAAAGAACAAAAAAGAGAGGCAATTATTTCTGCTTTAAGCTGCCTCAATGCTGAAGGAATAACCAGTTATACGGATGCTGCTCTCGGCCCAGGGGGTGATAATTATGGGAGTGGGCTCACGGGAGCTGAGTGTGTTGAAGTTTATAAAGAACTTTGTGAGGAAAAGAAATTGACGGCCCGAGTGACTATCCTCATGCTTTTTGGAGAATATGGGGCATTGAGCTTCGATGATTTAAAAAAAGGGCTGGCTAACTATAAAATCCCTGAAGGGTGGAGGAATGAATGGCTCCGTATTCCAGGCGTTAAAATCTTTGCTGATGGAATTCCTCCAACAAAAACGGCCTGGATGCATGAGGAATATGTGGGGGGTGGCTATGGGTCCCTTTGCATTCCCGGCAACACAGATGAGGAGAAATATCATGAACTGATAAACATGATTCTTTATGCCCACAAACATGGGGTTCAGATAGGCGTCCATGCAACAGGGGGAAGGGCGATCGATGCAACTGTAGACGGTTTGGTTAAGGCGATAAAAGAAAATCCTAAAAAGAATCCTCGCCATTATATCATCCATGGTGATTTTATTTCTGACCTGACTGCAAACCGTATGGCAGAATACAATATCGGTGTCAACGTCCAGCCTGGGATCAAATGGACGATATCAGATTATATGGACACCTTGTTAGGCAAAGAGCGATCGGCAAGGCAGTGGCCATTAAGAATGTTGCTTGATAGGGGGGTCCATCTTGCGGGCAGTTCTGATGCCCCGGTCACCTATCCAAATTGGAGACAGGGGATTCAATCCGCCATTCTTCGAGAATCAAAAGCTACAGGTGAAGTCAGCGGTCCTGAATACCGCATCACTCGCGAAGAGGCGATTCGTATGTATACGATTGAAGGCGCTTGGCAAGATCATATGGAAGATATAAAGGGCTCCATTGAAGTGGGTAAACTGGCTGACTTTTGTATTCTTGGGGAAGATATTTTAACCATCGACCCCCACCAAATTAAGGATATCCCCGTTCTGATGACGATTGTGGGAGGTAAAATCGTATACAACGTTGGAGTGAACTTTCTTAAATGACAGGAGTCTTCAGTTTCCAAGTCTACTCATGCCTCTTTGAACAGTTTTATGGGGTCTGCCCCCTGATAGGGGTGGCTAAATATCCACTTTACTCACAAAGGAGGGGATGAAAATGGATCGAAAAAGAAATTGTTGGACTGTAAATTTAGTAATGGGTGTATTGTTTATGGCGTTTATTTTTAGCTCCCATGGCGTTACTCAAGGGGCTACCAAAACCCTCAAGGTCGGAATGATTATGCCCTTATCAGGTCCGATTAGTTTTGTGGGAGTCGGTCTGACAAGGGCGGTTAGGCTTTACTTTGACAAAGTCAATGAGGAAGGGGGGCTTAAGCTTGGCGGTGATACTTATAAGATTGATCTAATTGCCGAAGATGACAAGACAGATCCAACTGTAGCATCTACCGCGACCAAGAAACTAATCTATAAAGATGGGGCCAAATTTGTCTTTGGTGCCATCACCCCTCCTGTCGCAGCAGCCATTTACCAGGTGTGCGAAGGCGCTAAGGCCCTCCATATCATTACCTGGATCGACGCACCGGCAATGCCAGGTGACATCAGCCCCAAGAAGCATTATGCTATTAGACTGAATCCCACCTCCGATACCAATTGGGAGATGAATTATGATTTCATAGTAAAGAATTATCCAAAGGCTAAGAGACTGTTCATCGTCTTACCTGATGTGGGGCTTCCATTGGAAAAGGCCAAAAAGTTAGCCGAGGAGAGGGGATTAACCCTGGTGGGCCATAACATCTGGCCAATAGGAACCGAGGATTTCACGCCATACTATACCAAGGCTCTGGCGACCAACCCGGATATTATTCAGGGTGCGAATAGTGCGCAGGCAGGATTCCAACTTCGGACTGCCCGGCAACTCGGTTTCAAAGGTGTCTTCATCTCAGACTCCCCTCTCGCACCTGGAATCATTCTTTCAATCGTCGGACCTGAAGGATCCCATGATGTCCTCACCAACGGGATGGATTTTTCGCACGCCACTCCAGGGATCAAAGAAAGTATGGACCGATGGGCCAAGGTATATAAGGAACCTTACTTTGAGGACACCCCCGTAACCTACGCCCAAGCAGAAGCCTTTGTTCAGGCCCTTAAGAAAGCGAATAGCGTGGATATTGAAAAAGTGATCGCCGCTTTTGAATCCATGACCTCTCCAGGAAGTATTCAAACCTGCTGGGGCCCTGCCCACATGAGTGGGAAGAAAACGTTTGGGGTGAACCGGGTATTGAACAGACCCGTTCCTCAAACCCGTCTGATGAATGGAAAAATAGAGTTTATAGGCCTGAAGATGCCTGCGCTTGAGTAATCTCTGATATTCGATCATTACCCTGATTTCGAGTCCAAGTGACCATAAGACTGTCAAAATGAGAGGTCTATGCTGAAATGGAGTTAAATCACTCGGCACATTTGTAGGAGTTCAGTTTTGGATATTACCGTACAAGAATTCTGGCAGGGTTTGATCAATGGCTTAGCCCTTGGATGGATCTATATCCTTATGGCCCTCGGTCTCACACTCATCTTTGGAATCATGCGAATTATGCAATTTGCCCATGGCGAAATATACATGCTGGGGGCCTATACTGTCTACTATTTGACAGTCACCCTCAAGTTGCCGCTATTTTTAGCAACCTGTTTAGGGATGCTCTTTATCGGGATCCTCGGCCTGATTTTAGAAAGGTTTCTCTTCCGTCCGGTAAAAGAAGATTGGCTCTCTGCTGTCGTCGCTGCCGTAGGTTTAACCTTAATCCTGCAGAGCGGTGCTATAGCCATGTTTGGTCTGCATCATCGGAACCTCCCCGTTTTAGCTGAAGGGCCTTTTAACATCATGGGCAATATCTTCGTGCCCAAGGACAGGATCGTTGCTGTGGTGGTGGCAGTGTTTTTAAGTCTAATTCTGTATCTCTTTCTTAAAGCAACAAAATATGGACAGGCCATGGTCGCCAGCGCCCAGGACCCAGATGGAGCTATCCTTCAGGGCATAGGCCCAAATAGAATGTCAGCTCTATCCATGGCTATAGGCTGTGCACTTGCTGCTGCAGGTGGAGTCCTTGCAGGCTCTATGTTTCAAATGGGCCCTTTCATGGGCATCCTATCCCTCGTCAAGGGTCTGCTCATTATTGTCATTGGAGGCTTGGGCAGCTTGCCTGGCGCTATCATAGCAGGGATGAGCCTTGGTATCATTGATGGTCTTTTCCCAATTCTTTTTGGACATGCCTGGGCCTCTCTAAGCCCCCTATTTTTTGTCATCATGATATTAGTCATCAAGCCCCAGGGAATATTTGGCCATGAATAGGGAAGGGATGTTTAAAATCCTTGGATCGATTGGAGCGATCCTCTTTGCGATTGCGGTACCGCTCCTTCTCGCCAGTACTTATTGGACTTCTGTGTTTACATCGATAGCCATTAATTCGCTCATGGTGGTCAGCCTGCGGATCATCTTAACGGTGGGAGAATTCTCTCTGGGGCATGTGGGATTCATGTGCCTCGGGGCTTACACCTCAGCGCTTCTGACGATGAAGGCAGGACTCCCCTTTGGGGTAACATTGCCTGCGGCCGGGCTTTTTGCTGGCCTGGTAGCCTTCGGATTAGGTTACCCATTTATGCGAGTCAAGGGGATCTACTTTGCCATTCTAACCCTTGTGACATCAGAAAGTATTCGGCTTCTGGCCTTTAACTGGCGGGGTTTGACTGGCGGACTCGATGGCTTGATCGGTTTTCCTGGTGCAGGGGTGTTATCCATCCCTGGTCTGGTTCAACTGGATTTTAATAGGTTTACCGAATATTACTATTTGACGTTAGCTGTGACCCTTGTATCCTTGTTCATCTTGTATCGCTTAGAGAAGTCAAGGCTCGGTTTTACCTGGTTGGCCATTCGAGACGCCGACAAAATGGCCGGGGCAGTAGGAGTGAATGTATTGAGATACAAGGTCATTGCCTTCAGTATCGCCAGTTTTTTTGCAGGCATTGGGGGTGCTCTTTTTGCTCACTTTGAGCGGGCCTTAGGCCCTCACCCCACTGCTACTTTTGGCGTCATGACCACCATTTACCTTTTAATTTACATGGTGGTCGGTGGAAAATCGAGATTCTCAGGCCCAATCTTGGGAGCCGTTGTCCTGTCTCTGGTTTATGAATTTGCTCGACCAGTAGAAGAATACCAACCGATGATAATCGGGGCCATCGGCATTTTGGTGGTGATGACCATCCCTGAGGGCCTTATAGGTATTCCAGAGAGGTTTAAGAAATGGCAGGCGAAACAGATTGAATAGTTTACAAAATGGTATAGGAATATTGAAGCAGGGAGTTTGAATGAGCTATCTTGAGATTCGAAAACTGACAAGGTTTTTCGGTGGTCTGGCTGCTGTGATGGAACTTGAGATGGAGGTGGACCAGGGTCAGTTATTCGGTCTCATTGGCCCGAATGGGGCAGGAAAAACAACCGTACTCAATATGATCGGTGGCATTCTAAGGCCTAATCGCGGGCAGATCATTTTCAATGGGACAGAGGTGACCAGACTTCCCCCCCACCTAAGGGCTCGGCGAGGGATTGCCAGGGTTTTTCAGGAAAACCTTCTTTTCCGCAGCCTCACAGTCCTTGAAAATGTGGAGGTGGGTTACCACATGCAAACAAAAATCAATCTATCGAATATTTTCTTTGACACACGTTCAAATCGCATCCAGGAAAAGGCGTTGCACCAAAGAGCTTTAGATACCCTTGATTTCGTGGGACTGAGCCCATACTCAAATGAATTAGCCATCAACCTCCCACATGGGAGGCAACGTCTATTGGCACTCGCTATTGCCTTGGCCACGCAACCTCAACTGCTTCTTTTAGATGAACCTGTTACAGGCATGAACTCCGAAGAAGTGGAAACCATGTTGGGTATGATCAGGGCCCTTAGAGATCAGAGAGGGATTACCTGTATCATCATCGAGCATAACCTGAAGGCCATCATGGGGCTCTGCGATCGGATTGCCGTACTTCATTTCGGAAGAAAAATCGCTGAAGGTCCCCCTGAAAAAATCGTTAATAACCCAGTGGTGATGGAAGCCTACCTCGGGAAAGAAGAAGATGCTACTTGAAATAAAAGATCTACGAGTTCGCTATGGAGGTGCCGAAATCCTGAAGGGCATCTCTCTCAACATGGAAGAAGGTGAAATTGTTACCATTATTGGAAGCAATGGAGCTGGTAAGACAACCACTCTCAAAACCATAAGTGGTCTGAAGAAACCTATAGCAGGAGAGATTCTGTTCCAAGGAATAAAAATCCATGAAACCTTGCCCCAAGATATTGTAAAAATGGGTATAAGACAGGTTCCCCAGGGAAGAAATCTTTTTCCTTATATGGGAGTCATCGAGAACATAAAACTGGGGGCCTATTTACGGAAGGATAAGAATCAAGTGAGGCAAAGTTTAGAGAGGATATTTCAGACTTTCCCAATCCTGAAAGCAAGAAAAAGGCAGCAGGCAGGAACCTTAAGTGGAGGGGAACAGCAGATGCTTGCCATTGCCCGTGCATTGATGGGAAACCCTATTCTATTGTTATTAGATGAACCCTCAGCAGGTCTTGCCCCGATCGTAGTGCGAGAGATAGGAAATATTGCTGTTAAGATCAATCAAAGTGGAACCAGCATTTTGCTTGTGGAGCAAAATGCTCGACTGGCCCTCAGGCTTGCCCATAGGGGTTACGTGTTTGAAACAGGGAGTGTTGTTTTAGAAGGAAAGTGTGAGGCTTTGCTGAATGATGACCGTGTGAAAAGGGCATATTTGGGCCAGTGACAAAGGAGTAAGCCTAAAGGAGTCTTCAAATGCAAGAAGGAAAATACCGTAAGTATATTATTAGTGAGCCAAGAATAGAACATCTTGCCTACCATCCAGTAAAGGATGTGAAAGGGGTTACTTTTCCAGATGAAATATATTTAGATGGTAGAATCGTGGAAGGTTGTCCGGTGGTCGTGGACATCGGTTGGAGATTCCAAGTTCCTGAACCCGACCCGGTCGAGTGGACACATACCCATGATTTTGATGAGGTCCTTTGTTTTATCGGAACTAATCCTGAAAAACCACATGAGCTGGGGGCTGAGATCGAATTCCATATCGGAGATGAAATTTATACCTTCACAAAAACAACCACGATCTTCATCCCAAAGGGAACGCCTCATTGCCCATTCTTACACAAGCGAGTTGATCGTCCCTTCATCTTAGCTGTCTTTGCTTTAAACAAAACCTATCCAACAGCAAATGAAGATATTCCTGAGAGACGAAATGATCAGGGATGAACAGGTCTCAACCAACATCCCTCTATCATTCCAACTCTTTCAGGAGCGCCACTTCATCGCAATCAGGAAATTTGACACACTTCAGGCAATCGGTCCAGATTTTATGGGGAAGGATATTCTTATCTACCTCCTTAAAACCCATCTTTTTAAAAAAATGGGGTTGATAGGTCAGGGCAAAAACCCTCTTCACCCCTAACTGTTTTGATTCTTTTAGGCAGGCCTTTACCAATTTTGCCCCAATCCCTTTCTTCTGATCTTTCTCCTGGACTGCCAGGGATCGGATTTCTGCAAGATCATCCCAGCAGACATGGAGGGCACAAATCCCTACAATCTTTCGATTCTGAACAAAAACAAAAAAATCCCGGAGATGGTCATAAAGTTCGCTAAGGGATCTGGGAAGAATGCCTCCCCGGGAGGAAAAAAGTTTGATCAATCTCTGAATCTCTTTGATATCGTCAAGTTTTGCTTTTCGAATCATGGAACCCCCTATGGTGTCTGTTTATTCTTTTTTCCTCCATGATGGACGCATCTGCGGTTCACAATCTCCTGGCATTTTCGATCATCTCCCTCGCATGGGCTCGTGTTTTCTCTGTCATCTTTACCCCTCCTAACATCCTTGCAATCTCTTCCACGACAGCCTCCTGATCTAATTGATCCACCAAGGTAATCGTCCGTCCTGCCCTCACCTCTTTTTTTACACTGTAATGTTGGTCTGCAAAAGATGCGATCTGAGGAAGATGGGTAACACAGATGACCTGATGGTGCCTGGATAGTTCTTTCAACTTCCTCCCTACCACCTCTGCCATGGCTCCCCCAATCCCGGAATCGACTTCATCAAAGATAAGGACCTGCCTTCCTCCAACCTTGGCTAAAATTTTCTTCATGGCTAACATCATCCGTGAGAGCTCCCCCCCTGAGGCAATCTTGGCAAGGGGTTTAACTTCCTCCCCTACATTGGGAGAGATAAGAAATTCCACCCGGTCAGCCCCTTTCAAGGAAATGGGTAAAGGGTCAATCCGGATTTCGAACGTCGTCTTTTTCATTCCGAGAGAGCTCAGCTCCTTTTCTATCGATTTCTTTAATTCAAGGGCCACTCTCTTTCTTTCCTCTGAGAGTCGATTACTCAAATGACTTATCTTCTGCTGGAAAGGTTTCAATCGTTCTTCCAACTGAGTGAGTCTCTCCTCATCAGAGGAAAATGATCTCAAGTCCCTGTCTATCCTCTCTTTAAAAGAGAGGACATCCTTGAGGGTTGGACCATATTTTCTTTTTAGCCGATCAAGCTCCTCTAATCGACCCTCGATCTCTTCAAGCCTCGCTGGATTGATTTCAATCCTTCTTGAATAATCTTTTAAAGCAATTACAATTTCCTCTAATTGGATCAGGGTGGATTCCAGGGCTTTCAATGGCTGAGAAAGGCTGGGATCAATCATGGCCATCTCTCTGCCTTGGCGAAGGACCCTTTGGATCCTCTCGATCACTGAACCCCCCTCTGAGTAGAGAATCTCTTCAGAGGCCTGGACAAAATCCATCAATCTCTTCGCATGATTCAGGATGGTTTTTTCTTCTTTAAGAGACTCTTCTTCACCCACTTGAACGCTTAAGGCCTCAATCTCCTTTGACTGGAAGGTCATCAACTCTTTCTCTTTTAATCTTTTCTCCTTCTCGACACGAATCCTCTCAATCTCTTCGGATAGGGAGATAAATTCCTGGTAATCCTTTTGAAATTCCTCCCGAAGGTCAAGCAGCCCTCCAAACTCATCCAGAATGTCGAGATGGGTCTCAACACGCTGAAGCGATTGATGTTCATGTTGACCATAGATGCTGAGGAGACCTTCCCCAATCTCGGAAAGGATCCCGAGGGTGGCAAGATTTCCATTGATAAAAACTTTTCCCCTCCCCGACCTTGAGAGGATCCTCTGGATTAATAGGAGGTCCTCCTGTATCGGGAAGGATTTGTCTTTAATCCTCTCTTTTATCTCGCTATTCTTTGAAATATCGAAGAGGGCCTCAACCTTTGCCTCTTCCTCAGAGCTGCGAATCCATTCTTCTGAAACCCTATCTCCCAGGAGGACATTCACTGCATTAAGGATGATCGATTTGCCAGCTCCGGTTTCACCCGTTAGGATATTGAGACCCTTTGTAAAGGATAAATTGAGTTCGTCGATGATCGCAAAATTCTTAATTCGAAGCTCAAGTAACATTACCTTTCACCCCATTTTAACTTTTCTCTCAGCAACTCAAAGTAGTGCCGATAGGGCGATTTGATCAAGAGAATACGGCCTTGAGCCTTTTCAACCTCAACCACATCCTCAAATTCAAGGGCAAAACCCTGCTGTCCGTCTAAGGTGAGTGTCACTTCTTCATCCTTTGATTTAAGCAGGGTTCGAATCTTCACATCATCAGGGATAATGATCGGACGGATGGTCAAGGTATGAGGGCAAATAGGGGTGATGATGATCGTGTGGAGGGATGGAAAAACAATGGGTCCTCCTGCCGATAGATTATAAGCGGTTGATCCTGTAGGCGTTGAAATAATTAAACCATCTGATCGAAAGGTGGATAAATATTCCCCATTGATCGTCGTCTCAAGATCAATGATTCGGGCTAATGCCCCTTTATTGACAACCGCATCGTTTAGGACGACAAACTCTGCAATCTGATTCCCTCTTCTGATCACCTTGACACTTAAAACTTCCCTCTCATCAATTTCGAACTCATCACAGACCACTTTCTCTAAAACAGGATACAATTCATCCAAAGTAATTTCAGTTAAGAAGCCAAGACCTCCGAGGTTAACCCCTAAGATGGGAATATTCTTGTTCCATACTTGCCGGGCAACGCTGAGGAGGGTTCCATCCCCCCCTAAGACGAAGATCATCTCTATATCAGACGGGATATCCTCTCTCTTGATTGATTTCCAATCCGTCTCAGATAAAATTGGACTGAGACATCTTCCTATCTCTTCTTCAATGTAGACCTCAATCTTTCTTGGCTTAAGCCACTGGATGATATCTTTGGCAATGGGAATCGCCTCTGGTTTATTT
>JBBIRT010000010.1:18761-38371 GCA_037441725.1 Deltaproteobacteria bacterium
CCACTATCTTTAATTCTGGAGTTTCACGTTTTAGTCAGTACCCATCTCTACCCTCACTCAAAGGGATAACTACAAGTTGAATTATCATATAGGTAAAAGGCTGTCAAATTTAAAAAACTTTTTCAAAACCCAAATTAAAAATTTGACATCACTCGGTTATTATAATAAATTTATGTGAAAAAAATAACATCTGATAATTAAAAAAAACCAAAATGAAGGAGGAGAAGCTATGGCTCGATTGACAAAGGCGTACATTCCATTTAAAGGCTACTACTCAACCCCTTTCTGTCGCTGGCAGGGGCAACTGGCTACAGAGAATGCAATCATCCTTGCAGGAACCACTGCCAGCCGGTGGTTTAAAAAGAGGGGAATTGATCCAACCATTATTGACTATCTCTACTTTGGAATCACAGTCGCCCAGCACTGGCTCTTCTATAGTCATACCTGGTCAGCTTCTATGATCGTGGATGGGGCCAAAGATATTCCGGCCTTGATGGTTCATCAGGCCTGTAGCACCTCAACCACCTGCATCTACCTTGCGGCCCAAAGTATCGAAATTGGAGCCTATCAGACTGGATATGCACTGATGGGTGATCGTTGTTCAAATGGCCCTCACACGGTTTGGGCCAATCCCTTAAACCCAGGGGGAGAGGTGGAGTCTGAAAACTGGATGATGGATAATTTCAGAGACCCAGTGGCTGGCTTCAGAATGGTTCAGACGGCTGAAAATGTGGCCAAAAAGATCGGGGCTACGAAAGAGGAGTGTGATGCCGTCACATTGAAAAGATATCAACAATATCTTGATGCCCTTGCCAATGACAGGGCATTTCAAAAGAGATATATGTTTCCTGTCGAGGTGAAAGTCAGTAAAAAGGAGGTCAAGGTCGTAGAAGAAGATGAAGGTATCATTCCAACCACTGCAGAAGGCCTTGCCAAGCTTGCTCCTGTAGAGCCAGGTGGCGTCCATAGTTATGGAGCTCAGACCCACCCTGCAGATGGAAATTGTGGTTTCATTGTCACCACACGAGAGAAGGCCAAAGAGCTGAGTGCGGACCCAAGGGTTGAAATCCAGATCGTCTCCTATGGATTTGCGAGGGTAAAGAAAGGCTACATGGCAGAGGCGCCAGTTCCTGCTGCTCAGATGGCCCTTAAGGATGCAGGAATTACCGTGAAGGATTTAAAAGCGCTAAAAACCCATAGCCCATTTGCAATCAACGACATCTATATGAGCAGAATGATGGACGTGGATTGGAACTGGATGAACAACTATGGAAATTCGATGATCTATGGTCATCCCCAGGCCCCGACTGCAGGAAGGCTCATTGCTGAATTGATCGAAGAAGTGGTCATGTTGGGCGGTGGTTATGGTCTCTGGGCAGGTTGTGCCGCAGGTGACACTGGAGCGGCCATGGTCTTTAAAATCGGTTGAGGTTTCGGTCTTAAATGTTAAATGGATAGAAAGGGCAAGCCTGAGGCTTGCCCTTTCTATTTTTTACCATATCAATATAACCTAAGTTTGACAAATTCTACCAAATAGTCCATGATATCCATAGATTAATCCTTAGAAAAAGAGGTTAATAAAATGATCCTTAAACGAATATGGTTGGTTTTATTGCTAATTATGATTCTTATCCTTCCGTGCCTTTCAATCTCCCAGACCAAAGAACCAGATAAAACCTACAGGGTAGCAATCCTCCCTTTTCTCATTCATAGTCAGGAAAATCTGGATTACCTTCGGGAAGGAATCTATGACATCCTTTCATCCCGAATCTCAGTGGAAGGGATGATTGAGGTGATCGATCGATCCATTGTAGAACGGGCTCTCTTTGAAGAAAGACCGATGCGTCTCGATGAGACCGTAGCCAAGAAGATCGGAATGAGATCAGGGGCTGATTATATCGTCCTTGGAAGTCTGACCAAAATTGGCAACTACATCAGCCTCGACGCACGCCTGATCAGCATTACCGAAACCAAACCTCCCCTTGGGGTGTATACCCAACATAAAGGAATCGATGATGTCATGGTAAAGATCGGAGATTTTGCTGTGGACATCGGGTATCGAATCCTTGGCCGGCGTGCCATGGCTGGCCGATACGCCGAACCCAAGCATCCTTATCTGGTTCAGCCTGGAAGAATGATTGGAAGAGCTGGTGCCGAGGGGTTTAAGAAGAGCCAGACCTTTGACCACGAGATCAAAGGCCTTGGTATTGGAGATGTGGATGGAGATAAAAAGAATGAGCTGGTGATTATGGATGACCATAACCTATTCATCCTTAAATATGATGGAGAAAGGTTGAGGGTCCTTCAGAAGATTGAGCATGGGAGCGAGCACAACTTTTTAAGCCTGGACGTGGCGGATGTGAATCGAAATGGAATCGCTGAAATTATTGTCACCTCTGTGGTTGAGGATAAACTCAGATCCTTCATTCTTGAGCTTGAAGAGGGAAGGTTTAAAAAGGTGATCGAAAATGCTGATTGGTATTTTCAGGTACTCGAACATCCAAAAGAAGGCCTTATCCTCATAGGACAAAGGACGAGTGATATTGTCACAGAAACAGATAGTGCCTTTTCTGGACCAATCTATAAATTTGAATGGAAGAAAAATTCCTTTGTCAGGGGACCAAAGATGCCTTTTCCCCAGAGGACAAAAATCTTTGGCCTGGCTATGGGAGAAATCAGAAATAAAGGGGCCTTGGACCTAATTAAATTAGACGATTCAGGACAATTGTCAATGATAGGCCTTGATAAAAAAGATAATAAATCATCATGGAGCAGTGGAGAAAAATATGGGGGAACAGATAACTTCTATGAAAATAAGGCTAAAAAGAGTCTGTGGCTGTCCAGTAGACTCACAGCCGCAGCAAATTGGAGAATATATATCCCAGGTAGGGTAATTATCAAAGACCTCGATGGAGATGGAGTGAACGAGATAATTGTTAATAAAAACATGTCTTCAACATCAGAATGGTTTGATAAGGTCAGACGATTCGAAAAAGGGGAAATTTATAATCTGGTCTGGGAGGATGGATCACTCATTACAAACTGGAAGACCAAAGAGATCAACGGTTATATCTCAGATTTTCAGATAAAAGATATTGATAACGATGGAGAAGAAGAATTAGTGGTTTCTGCGATAGATCCAGGGGAAATTTTAGACCGAAAAGGAACAAGCAATATCCTCTTCTTCAAACTTTATTAAAAAATTTTTAAAGACTAAGGAATGATTCAACAATGAGAACAAGTCTACTTTTCTTCATCTTATATAAGAAAAAACTTAATTTAATAAGAAAATATTTCTCCCCTTAAGATAAGGGGAGGTTAGGAAGGGTTATGATTCAGTTTATCAAAACCTTGGGTTACATTTTTGTAAAATATTTTTTAATGAAATCAGATAGTTCATTGTTATTTTAAAAATTTTTAAAAAAAATACTTGACAACTTTTTCTGAGAATGGTATAGGATTAAAAAATTTTAATTTTATTGTATTTTTATTTCACAAATTCAAGAGAAAGGAGGTGAAGATTTTAGGGGGTATTAGTGATAGTGAATTTTGTTAGTGGGTCAATCATCACGAAACACTAATCACAAAACACTAAGTTAAAGGAGGAGGACAAGAGATGAAAAAGTTTGTTGTTTTAAGTCTGGTTGGGCTGATGATCATGGCATTTGGTGCCACATCATATGCCCAGGTTGATTTCAAGGCGTATGGATGGTTAACGGCAGGGTTTATCAATTCCAGAAACATTGGCCCTTCAAATACTGGTTCTGCTGTTGCCTCTTATTGGAATCCACCGTTTTATCCAAAGGGTTCAGGATATGGGCCTTGGTGGCCTCCATTTGTTTCCCATGATAGTTCTTTAGCATATGCTAACGATAGCGAACTCTCTGGAGCCTGGAACCGCCCTGTCAATTTCTTCTCACAATGGTCATGCATCTTTTTTGAATGGAATGTTGGAAAAGAAATTAAGGGTGTGTTCAATATTGAAACGGTTAGCTACCACTCAGGCACAAATACAATCAACCGAAACTTTCCTGCTGATTTTATCCAGACGATTCAGGGAGCTGAATTTGACACAGGTCTATGGGATACCAGGGTAGGCCAAACACGGCTCAGACAGGCTTATGTTTCATTTGGTCTCCCCTATTTTGGAATTCCGGTACCCATGAATTTAATGGTAGGAATTATTCCCATGGCCATCCGGCCACCTTTTATGTGGCTAACCACCAATGGTGCAGGAATTCAGTTTGATATGAAACCTGATCCCCTTGCAATCAGTTTTACTTGGGCAAAGATGGCTGAAGGTAAAATCGCTGTGGCCGATGACTCAAACCATTTCAGCCTGGAAGCAAGGGCAAAAGTAGGGCCTGCAAATATTGGTGGCTATACGATCTTCCAGACCATGAATACCTATCCTATTGTTTACAATGAAACCCCTTATGGCTATCCAAGCTCAAATTATGAAGCTGATTTCTGGTGGTTTGGTGGTTATGCAGACGCAAAGGTTGGGCCAATAAATCTTAACCTTGACCTTGCTTTTGATACAGGAAAGGTTAAAGGAAGAGATTCCGCTGGCTATGGTAGCTATAAGGATGTAAAGTACCGTGGCTGGTCAGGTCAGGTCAAAGCTACCTATCCATGGGATAAGTTTGCCTTTGGAGCTGTTTTGTCCTACTTCTCAGGAGCTGATCTGAAGAAGACAAGCTTATCAGGACTTCCTGGAGCCAATGTGGCCAATTCTCTTGGGGCCGGGACTTCCAGAAAAGTTGGAGCAATGGTCTACCCAGCAGGTAGTGCAATGTGGGTTGCTTGGGGAGAAAGCATGTTCCTCGGTGGTCATGCACCATCCACTGCCATTGCTATCCCACAGGGAATGCCAGCAGCTGGGTGGAATACCCAGGTCACCAGAGGCGCCACCGGTGGGACATGGATTGCAAAACTCTTTGGCAGCGCCCAGTTAACCCCATGGTATAAAGTCACCCTCTGGGGATTATACATCGGCGATACCACAAAGAATGGAAACAGCTTCGGTGATGCAGTGAACTATGCAGGGTATCTGCGAGATGATAAGACCATTGGCTGGGAGCTTGCACTCGTCCAGGATATCAGCATATACAAGAACCTCACACTGAGCATTGGTTCAGGTATGCTCTTTGCAGGTGATGCATTGGATCAGAAAATTGCAGGTACCAATTTAAACAAATCACCTAAGAACCCATACATGCTCAGCACCAAATTAAACTTTGTCTTCTAAGTTAAAGTGTGGGTATAAAAAAGGCGGTCCATTTTGGACCGCCTTTTTTTGCCTTGACCAGGAATTCCCTTATCTTCCAATGCTTAAGATTTATAATATCAACTCCTAAGACCTCTGAAAAAATATCTAAATAAGACTTTCAAGGATTTTTTTCAAAGCTCCCCTTTTTCTTCCTTGACATCTCTTCAAAAATTGGTAATATTCCACTCATCCGATTAGTCCTTCAAATTAAAAAGGAGCTCTCATGACCCAAAGATCGAAAGGTTATCTTAAGATTTTTATCTATATCAGCGCCCTCCTCCTCTTCCTGACATCCTGTTCCAATATTCCCTTGATCGGAAAGAAGGAAGAGAAGGCTGAAAAACTCCCTGAAGGAAGGACCGTATCCATTGAAGGAATGGAAAAGGTAAAAGGAGTCAATCCTCCTAAGACCGAAACAGGTGCTTCAAAACAAACCCCTTCCCCACCCTCTATTCAAAGAAGGGACACTGAAACAAGGATAGCCTCAATTCCGAGTCGATCCTATCCAAGTTCTTCCCTGCCCTTCTTTCAGATGGGGTTTAAGAAGAAAGTAGCCATCTTAGATTTTGAGAATAATACCACCTATAAAGAAGAGGAGATCAGTGAGGTAGTGGCTAAGAAGATTTCTGAGAAATTGGAAGTGACCCAGAGGGTGATCCCCCTTGATAAGATGGTCGTCTCAGAAATGCTAAATCGTGAAGGGTTTAAGTTTGAAAGTCTCTCAGATCCTGCTGTGATGAAACATGCCCATCATTCACTTGGAGTCCAGGCATTCGTCTGGGGAGCAGTAACAGATCTGAGCATCCTTTCTTCAAAGGCCTCTGAAACCTCTGAGGAGGAAGTCTCCTTTGCCACAGCAAAAATTGAGATTCGCCTCATCGATGCCTCAACTGGAAACTTACTAAAAACCTTCATTGGAAGAAGCCCCATCTTTGGGACCAAAGAGTCTGGGGAGTATAGCAAGAGCAAGGCGGTCATCAAAGCGATTGAATTCAGCTTAGATGATATTCTTGAAAGTTTTCTAAGACAGCTCGATCTCTTAGATTGGACGACTACCATTGCTAAGGTTGAAGGGGAGAATGTCTATCTCAATGCAGGAAAACTTTCAGGAGTAAGGGTTGGGGATACCTTAGAGGTTTATGAACCTGGAAAAGAGATCTTTCATCCCCTGACAAACCTTTCCCTCGGATGGACTACTGGAAGACTCAAAGGAGCAATCAAAATCACTGACCTCTTTGGTATTGATGCATCTATAGGAAAAGTTATCCAGGGTGAGGACCTTGGTCCGAACGATGTAGTAAAGTTAACCATAAGGTAATCGATTTCCTTTTAAATAGATTTATTCCTGGTTTCAAAGATATAGCCTAATGAAAAAACCAGGATTTCTTTAAAGAGACCTCTGAAAAAGCCCTTGAATGACCAGGGATTCAGGGTTCCAAACCCTTTGGATGTGGGCAATTTACTCCACCTGGTTTAATTTTTAAAACTTTTTTAGAAATCTTTTAATGGGGTCTTGACGTAGAAGAAAGTTTGTGATAATTTACACTATCTATCGAATTAAATAAAAATATTTAAATTTTCCCCTCATAGAAGGGGTATATGAAAGGAGGATTCTCATGGCATTTACGATGTTTGGTCGGACAATTCGAAAGGTTGGAGTGATCGGTTCAGGTAATATCGGCCCTGACATTGCCCTTCACTTCAGCCAAAACCTCACTTCCTATGGCGTACCAGTGGTTGTGGTAGATATCGTTCAGGCAGCCCTTGATTCAGGGGCAAAAAAAGCTGAATCTAAGATCACTAAGGCAGTGGAGAAAAAGGTCTATAAGAAAGAGGAGGGGGATGCAATCTTTAAGAATATCCTCTTCACCACAGACTATGGTAAACTGACCGATGCCGATCTGGTGATTGAGGCTGCCTTTGAAAGGCTTGATGTAAAACATAAAATCTTTGCTCAGCTTGAAGAGACCTGTTCCAAAACAGCCATTTTAGCTTCTAATTCCTCCCACATTCCACCTGAAGAAATCTTTCCGAACATGAAAGAAAAATCCCGATGCCTGGTGCTCCATTACTTCTTCCCTGCCGAGAGAAATATCCTGCTTGAAGTGGTCCCAATGAAGGAGACCGATCCTGCGATTGTCGAATATTCAATGAAATTTTATGAATTCATTGGCAAAGCCCCTATCAAGGTAAAGAGCCGGTTTGGATTTGCTGTGAATCCTTTCTTCGAGGGGATGTTTCTTGCCACCATCCTTGCGATTGAAAAAGGGCTTGCCACGGTCAAACAGGCAGATACCATCGTTCAGAAGACCCTCGGAATGGGAGTTGGTCCATGCACAGGTCATAACCTTACAGGTGGAAACCCCCTCACCCAACATGGTTTGAAGCTATACACGAACATCATCATGCCATGGTTTCATTCCCCAAAGATTTTAGATGAATATGTGAATACGGGCAAATCTTGGGAGGTTGCGGCAAGAGGAGAGACTGTAGAATATAGCCAAGAAGTCTATGAAGCGATTTCAAGTCGAGCCATGGCTGCCTTTTTTGGGATTGCCTGCGAAATCGTTGATAGTGGAATCACCAATATTGGTGATCTGGACATGGCCATTGAAAACGGCCTGGTGATGACCCCACCCTTCCAATTAATGAATCAAGTGGGAATCAAGAAATCTCTTGAGCTGGTCGAAGCCTATGCAAAAGAATATCCTGGGTTTAAGGTGACTGATCTACTGAGAAAGCAGGCAGCCTCTGGAAAACCCTGGAAGATCCCGGTCGTCTTTAGAGAAGATAAAGACGATATCGCCATTGTAAAAATTCGAAGGCCAAAGGTGCTCAATGCCCTTAATAAGGATGTCTTTGACCAGTTGAAAGAGATTTTCACAGATATCAAGAACGATCCAAAGATTAAAGGAGCAGTCTTAACAGGATTTGGTACGAGAGCCTTTGTCTCCGGAGCAGATATTGGAATGCTTGCTGCCCTAAAGACCCCTGAAGAAGCCGAAGCCGGCTGTCAGAGAGATAAAGGACCACTATCTTTGATTGAAAATCTTGGCAAACCTGTGGTTTGTGCAATGAATGGATTGGCCTTTGGGGGTGGAAATGAATTGGCCATGGCCTGCACTGCCCGAATCGCCAAGAAAGGACAGAAGGTCTTTGTGGCTCAGCCTGAACCAACCCTCGGCATCATCCCAGGAGCAGGTGGAACCCAGAGGCTTCCAAGACTGGTTGGCATTGAAAAGGCTTGGCCCATTTTAAGAACAGGCAATCCTATTTCTTCTGCTGAAGCAAAAGAGATCGGCTTGATCCAGGAAGAAGTGGAAGGCGATCTCATTGAGGCAGCCCTTACCTGGGTTAAAAATATCCTTTCTGGAAAAGTAAAAGTGGAACCTATTAAGAAAGGTCCCATCCCCATCCCTTCAAAACTTCCTGAAGTCGATATTGGACATCTCAGCAAGAAGATTGACTCTCTCCTTCAGAAGGCCATCTTAGAGGGAGCAAAGATGACCCTTGAGGAGGGTCTGAAGTTCGAATCCAAGGTCTTTGGAGAATGTCTCTTAACTGAGGATATGCGAATCGGGATGGAAAATTTCTTGAACAATGGCCCAAGAGTCAAAGCCAATTTTGTCCATCGGTGATAGGGTTCCTTAATTAAAATGAGAAGATAACTCTTTGAATGATAACCCTTTATGACATACGAAACGGGCTTTGCTGCCATAAGCCCTAACCTTTATAAAAAAATGGGGGATTGAACGATGAGTTTAAGAGATGAGTTGATGAAAATAGTAGGTGTGAATCATTTCTCTGATGATCCTGAAGTTCTAAAGAAATACTCAAAGGATCTGAGCTTAGTCCACCCTGGAATGCCCAATTACGTGGTCAAACCAAAAGATGCCTTTGAGATCCAGAAGATCATCAAGTTGGCCAATGAACAAAAGATCCCAGTGATCCCTGTGAGCTCTCAAATCCATTTTAATGGGGCTACCATTCCCAAACAGGGAGGGATCATCCTCGAGCTAAGCAGGTTGGATAAAGTCTTAGAAATCGACGAAGCTAACAGAAGGGTAAGGATTGAGGCAGGGGTGACCTGGGGTCAATTGACAGAAACCCTTGAAAAGCAGGGGTTTCGTATGATCATGCCCTTACTCCCTCATGCCCAGCGGTCTGTGGTGACCGATTATCTCGAGAGAGAGGTTCCCACCAATACCGTCTATGATTATGGAGAACCCATTCAGAGCATGGAGGTCGTTTGGCCGACCGGAGAGATCTTCAGGATGGGGTCTGCCAGTGTCGATGGCTATCCAAACTCCATCTCAAAGGGAGCAAATCCATCTGGCCCCGGAATCGATTTTTACAGGTTCCTCCAGGGAGCCCAGGGAACCATGGGAGTGGTTACCTGGTCAAACTTTAAGATCGAATCCATTCCAAAGATGGATAAAATATACTTTGCCCCCATCACTGACCTTCCTCTCGCAATGGATTTTCTATACCGGATATTACCCCGTCGCATTGGTCAGGAATGCCTACTGCTCAACAAGGTAGCCCTCTCTGCCATTTTAACCGATCAATGGCCCACGGGATTTGAGAAAATGCAAAAGACCCTTCCTCCATGGACACTCATTCTGGTCCTAAGCGGATTGATTCGACGGCCTGAAGAGAAGATCGCTTATGAAGAGAAGGCATTGGATGAGATTGTAAGAAATGAATATCAAGGCCTCACCCTTACAGATAACCTTCCTGGTTTTCCTGGAACGGGAAGAAAGCTTTTGGGAATGTTACGAAAACCATGGCCTGCAGAAGTCACGTATTGGAAGAACCGATATAAGGGAGGGTGCCACAGCCTCTTCTTTATTGCCAGGCCCTCATGGACTAAGAAATATATTGGAAGGGTTGAAGAGATTTCAGCCCGTCATGGATATCCCATCCATGAGATTGGAATTTACATCCAACCCATTGAACATAATCGGGCCTGCCATCTCGAATTCCATTTCTTCTATGACCCTGAAAAGAGCTCCGAGGTTGAAAGGATGAGAGCATTGAATCGGGAGGCAGCCAAGGCCTTGATGGATGAAGGAGCCTTCTTCACAAGGCCCTATGGAGACTTGGCCTCTATGGTCTATGAACGGGCAGCAAATTATACAATCACTTTGAGGAGACTCAAAAAGGTATTTGATCCAAACAATATCATGAATCCTGGGAATCTCTGTTTTTAGTGAGACTTCTGATTGCATGGAGGATGAAACGATTACACCGATTCGGAATGCATTAAAAGAGAAGAATCTGTGTAATCAACATTTGGAAAGGGAGGAAAAAGATGCCGAAGAAGCAGGTAAGTTTAGACGTGACCAATCTGAATAATTTTGTATACGATATGAGCCGCTGTATTAAATGTAAAGGCTGCTACTGGGTAGAACATACCTACATGCCTGGGATCAAATTTTCAACCCGGTGTCCAAGCAACACTTGGAACGATTTTGATTCTTACGGAGCCTTTGGAAAGATGAGGATTGGAACCGCCGTGGCAGAGGGAAGGATGAAGTGGACTCCAAAGCTCCTCGAAATCATCTATGCGGATCCTCTTTGTGGGGCCTGTGATGTGGGATGTAAGAGGAACCTTGATCTTGAAATCGGACTTACCCTCGAAGCCTTAAGGATCAAGGCGGTCAAGGATGGAGCAGGACCCATGCCTGTCCATAAAAAGATTGCCGAAAACATTGCAAAGAAACACAACTCTTTGGGTTCTCCCCATGAGAATCGGAAGAAATGGTTGACCTCTGATATGAAAGTCTCACAGAAGGCAGATCTCCTCTACTTCGTTGGTTGTTCCGCCTCGTACACCAATAATGAGATTGCAAAGGCCACTGCAAAGATTCTAAACACCTCCAACACACCCTTTATGCTCTTGCCGGATGAATGGTGCTGTGGGAATATCCTCTATTCAGTGGGCATGATCGATGAGGCCCGGAAGCTTGCTCGTCGAAATCTGGAGGAGGTAAAAAAGACAGGCGCAACGACTCTTCTCCTCAGTTGTGCAGAGGGTTACCGGATGTGGAAAGTAGATTATCCCAAGATGCTTAACATCGCTACCTCAGATCTGGGTTTCAGGGTGGTCCATTTAGTGGAATATGTAGACGAATTGATGAAGAAGGGCACCTTGAAATTGACCAAGCCTATTGATCTCAGAGTAACTTATCATGATTCCTGTGGGATCAGCAGGCTCTGTGACGCCTGGACTCCTTGGGAAGGAGAACGCGGGTGGATGGGTACGGTAAGCCCTCCCTTAAAGAGACGGCGGGGCAGAGAGGGTCTCTATGCTCAGCCCAGAAATATTTTGAGCTCAATTCCAGGACTAAAACTTGTGGAGATGCCAAGGATTAGAGAGAATGCATTCTGCTGTGGTGCAGGTCGGGGAACAAAGGAGGCCTTCCCAGATCTCTCTTCATTTTCAGCAAAACACAGGCTTGAAGAGGTAAAAGAGGTTGGAGCAGAGGGATTGATCTCTGCCTGCCCGTGGTGTAAAAACAATTTTTCTCAAGCGGTCAAAGAAAATGGTGACAATATCAAGGTGATGGATATCTCAGAAATGATATCAGCAGCGATTTAAAATAGGGACTATGAACGTTTATCGTTCATAGTTCATCGTTCATCGTTCATTGTTCATCGTTCATCGTTCATTGTTCATAGTTCATCGTTCATTGTACATAATTCATAGTTCATTGTTCAAGGAGGACAATAATGGCAATCGTCAAAGAAGCATACCGTGCATTGGAATCGATTGTGGGACCAAAGTACTTATCAGATGATCCAGTGATTTGTGAGGGGTATCGTTGCGGGCCAGGAGGATATGAGTGTGGGCTGGGATACGAAAGGGTGATGACCAAAATCCCAGGTGCTGTGATCCTTCCCCGAAATACAGAGGAAGTCCAGAAGATTGTGAAGGTCTGCAATCGTTATAATGTTCCCTATGTTCCTTATAGCACAGGGTTCTATGGACCCCGATCCCATTGCCATGTCGATAATGAGCTATTGATTGACTTAAAACGGCTCAACGATTTTGAGATCGATGAGAAACATCTTTATGCCGTCCTTGGCCCTGGGGTGATCTATTCACCTTTGCAGGAAGAGGCATTGAAACGAGGAGCTTATGTCGTGATTGGTGGGGGAGGGGCTCAGGCCTCGGTCATTGCAAATCTCATTGGATATGGATGGTCTCCATTGAGCCATAGAATCGGTCTTCCCCACAGAAGGATTTTAGGAACAGAACTCGTCCTACCTGATGGAGAATTGGTAAGAATGGGTTCATTGGCAGTAGGAGAGGACCCCTTCTGGGGTGAAGGGATAGGACCTGATTTGAGGGGATTATTAAGGGGTTATACCGGGCTAAGGGGTTGCCTCGGGATCGTGACCAAGATGGCGGTCAAGCTTCTTCCCTTCCAGCCCGAGCGACTGGTTCCTACAGGCATCTCTCCCAATACAGCGCTTGCCCTTCCTGAAAAAAGGGTAAAATGGATCAACTATCAGATGCCAAGCAAAGAGGCTCAGGTGAAGGCGATGTTTGAAATTGGAAAGGCTGAGATTGCAGGGGCAGTGACCAAAGTCCCCCTCTTCTGGCGAGCCATTGCCAAGGCAGAATGTAAGGAGGAATTCTGGCAGCTATGGGGTAAGGAGAATGAGGATACGATCAGGAATTTCCACATCGTTCGGGTCTTACTCATTGGGTTTACCTCTGAGGAGCAGATGAAATATGATGAGAATGTCTTAAATGATATCATGAAGGAATTGGGTGGCATTCCTCGACCTACGAAACCATCGGATGAATCGTGGATTAAGAATGCTGATTCTGCTGGGATGTGGTTGATGTGCGGCTCCTATGTCTCGGTTGACTATGTGATTGAGACACTTTCCCAGGCCACTGTTCATGGAGAGAGCTATGCAGAGCTGAAGAAGAAATATACCCCACCCCTGATGCCTGACTATGGAGATCCAGGCTGGTTCCAGAGTTTTGAACTGGGCCATCAGGGCTATTCTGAATTCTTAATCTACTGGGATCAGGATGAGGATACAACCGGAGTAGATCACTTCTATGTAGAAACCGCAAAGATGAATATCAGGGAACGTTACTATACTTCACTCCTTGGACCTCATCAGCCCCTCTATCTGACAGGTCCAAAATATGGACCAAACTATCATGAATGGCTCTTAAAGATCAAAGATGAATTCGATCCGCAATGGGTCTGTCATCCTCCTGTACCCCTTGCCCATGATGAATTCATGGAAAGAGCAGAATGGATGAAACCCATCAAAGACTGGGAAAGCCCCAAAGAATTAACTAAACCCCGTTAATTAGGGGAAAAGGAAAACAATAAGCATTTATTGTTTTAATAGCTTGTGTCTACAATCTCTGGACGAAGTTAGAGGCTTGATATAATGTGTTTCGAGCTTCTAACTTCGATACCAGCCTCGCCACCGTAAGACAATATATTCCCCACACATAGGTTCTATTAAAGCTTTTGGATTCGACAGAGTTGGGATTTCATCTGGGGGTAGCCCATGATCGGTTCTCTGAGATGGACATCGGTCAGCAGGTTCACATTGGCCTCTCCTGGCCAGCCATGGGGAATACTCACCACTCCCTCAAGGATATCCTCGGTCACCTGAGCTTTGACTTTAACCCTTCCCCTGTTGGACTCAACGATGATCCAATCCCCATTTTGGATTCCAAATCTTTCGGCTGTCTTTTTATGGATCTCTGCAAAGGGTTCTGGATTCTTCACTCTAAGGCCATCAATGTTTCGATGTTGGGTATGGGTGTAATAAAGGATTCGGGCCCCGGTCGTGAGGATCAATGGATATTCCTGAGCCATTCGAGGATCTCTTAAGGGGCTTTGATCCGGTTCTCGATAGGTGGGGAGAGGATCAAACCCTGCCTTCTTAAAGGTTTCGGAATAGATCTCTATCTTTTTGGATGGGGTAGAAAAACCCTTCACCTCATAATCCTCCATCCCATACTTCTTTTTCATATAGTAGGCCCCTGCAACCTTCTCCTCTTTCAGTTCTTGATAACTCAAACCAGAGGACCTCAATTCAAGCTCCACAACCTCTTCATCTGTCTTCCATGGGAAAACCTCTTCAAACCCCATCCTCCTTCCCAGTTCGGTCCAGAATCTAAACTCGGACCAGCTCTCATATAATGGTTCGATCACCTTCTTTCTTAGCATGAGATAGGGAATACCATGGCAGACATTATAGCTATAAGCTAACCCGTTCTTTTCGAAATGAGTGCATCCCGGAAGAACATAATGGGCAAGTTGCGCAGTCTCTGTCATAAAGAGATCAAGGACAACCAGAAGGTCAAGCTTCTTGAGAGCCTCTTTGAAGGCATTGGAATCAGGCAAACTCACTACAGGATTTCCCCCTGTCACAATAAGCGCTCGAATGATACTTGGGACACTATCAGGAAAGCAGACGACCTGGCCATAAGGGCTTTTCCTTCCCCAGATTTCATAAAAAAGGGAATAATCCTTAGCTCCAATTGGAATTCTCTCCGTTGGAATCCCTAACCCTGTCAAGGAGAGCCTGGGACTGATCACCCAACCTCCTGGATTGTTGATATTGCCTGTGATCGTTTGGAGGATGGCAAAGGCACGGCTGTTCTGAGTTCCATTGGCAGTCTGATCTTGAGTATTGGTTCCTTGAAAGATGCTGGCACTTTCTGCACCGGCATAGAGCCTGGCAAGCTTCCGAATCTCTTCGGCTGGAATCCAGGAAATCTTCTCTGCCCATTCAGGGGTATAGGCCTCTATATGCCCTACCAGTTGATCGAATCCATAGGTCCACCGCTCCACAAATTCTTTATCATAGAGATTCTCTTTGATGATCACATGCATCATGGCAAGGGCAAGGGCTCCATCAGTTCCCGGTCGAATGGGAAGATACATCTCTGCTTTCTCCGCCAAAGGAATCTTCTTAGGATCAATGACTACGAGCCTGGATCCCTTTTTTAGATTTTCTTGAATGGCTAAATAAAGTGGAAAATCAGATTGCTCTGGATTATGTCCCCAGAGGACATAGAGCTGGGTATCCATCTCTTCGACAGGATATTTTCCAAAGGTCATCTGCCTGGCACGGATACGCATTCGATAACAGATCCCCTCCACTGAGATAAAATTTGGAGTACCAAAGGCACCCTTAAACCTCTGGGCCATCTCCATCATCTCAAGGTTTTCTACCCCGATGGACCCGCTAAAGATGCTCAGCACCTCCGGACCAAATTCATTCTTTAACTCCTTTAACTTATCAGCAATCTCGTTCAGGGCCTGTTCCCAGGAAATCCTCACCCACTTCCCATTCAACCTTTTTAAAGGATATTTAAGACGGTCTGGATGATAAACCAGGTCAATCGCCTTCTCCCCTTTGGGACAGAGTTGTCCTTTATTGAGTGGATGATCTTTCAATCCCTCTACCTTAGTGATCCGACCATTCTCAACCAAAACATTCATCCCACAACTGTGATAGCAAATCGTACAATCCGTAGCAATCCATTTTGAAGTTCGACTTTCCATCGACCGGCCTCCCCGAAAACCCATTTAATCCTATTTTTAAAATATTATTCAATATTTGTAAATTTAAGTAAGGAGGATTACAAACCCAATAGCCTTCAATGATTTCTCTTGCTTAAAAATATTTTGCCGATAGGAGTTTCTAAGGTTGTTCAGTATAATGAACTCTTTTATTTATAAAATATTTTTATTTTGAAAAATTTAAAAAAATACTTGACAAATAAGGATTCTATGTTAATATATAGATAAATTGATTGTTCTCTATATAGAACGAAAAAGGAGGTAGGCCCCATGAGTGCGATTTCCATTATCCCTGAGCGTTGTACAGGATGCCAATCCTGCGAGATGGTCTGCAGTCTTTCTCATGATGATTCTTGTAGTCCGGCATTTTCCCGTATAAGAATAAAGAAATGGGAAGAGATCTCCACCTTCATGCCCATCGTCTGTCAGCAATGCGAGAAAGCCCCCTGTATCACGATCTGCCCAGCAGGGGCAAGGAAACGCATTCCCGAGACCAATGCAGTGGTCACGGATGAAAAGCGATGCGTGGGTTGTAAATCCTGCCTTTACGTATGTCCCTATAGTGCTCCAGCCATTCATCCCTTAACCCAAAGGACGATGACCTGTGACCTTTGTGGAGGCAGTCCCCTTTGTACACAGGTTTGCACGACTGGAGCCTTAACCTATGTCCCCGAAGGGGATCTATCGATTGAAAGAAAGAAGGTTTTTGGGAAAGTCTTTCTTCAAGCGGTGCGATCAGGATAAGGAGGGATGGAAATGATCAAAGGATGGACAGGAAAAAGACTACAGATCGATCTTCGTCGCCAAAAGGCATGGTCAGAGGATATTCCTATTAGTGATCTACAGCAGTGGATAGGAGGAAGGGGGCTCAATGCCATCTATTTTACTCAACATTTCACCACCCCTGTTTCTCCCTCCTCTCCTGAAAATCCTGTGGCCTTTGCTGTGGGTCCCGTTTCTGGAACCTTAGCTCCTTGCTCAGGGTGGACTAGTATTGCCTCCTTCTCCCCCCTTTCAAAACCCACATCTTATGGGTTTACTCGAATGCCTGGCTATTTTGGAGCCTCTCTGAAAGGTTCAGGATATGATCAAATGATCCTTCATGGAAAGGCTGATCGACCCGTCTATCTCTGGATTGATGATGGAAGGGTAAGGTTTGAAGATGCAGATCACCTCTGGGGAAAAGAGACGACCGAAACCACAGTGGCTATCCAGGAGGAAAAAGAAGATCGAGGGATTGAGGTCCTCTGCATTGGTCCTGCAGGGGAAAAGCAGATTCCTCTGGCCAATGTGATTCATCGTCTTTCCTGGACAGGAGACTATCTTGGTCTTGGATATCTTCTGGGTGTAAAGAATGTCAAGGCCATTGCGATCAGGGGGAAAAAAGAGATCTCCCTTCACGATCCCAAGCAGTTTCTCAATCTCTGTCTAACCCTTAAGGATCATATCCTGAGGGATCGAAAGATGCAGAAGATGAAAGAAGGGGGAAGGTTCTCCTTTCTTAGCCGAGAGGGAGAACGGATGTTAAGAGAGGGAGAGGGCTGGCTTCTGCCAGGAGCAGCAAGGCAGTGGTCAAATAACTTGAGATCCTATCTCTCCAGTAAGGAGGGCTGTTTTTCATGCCCGGTGCATTGTGGTCGTAATCTTCAACATCAGGAAAGCCACATTGGTGGAATTCATCTTGAAAAGGCCTGGTATTTTGGTCCACAAATGGGAATATATCATGGAGAATGGACATTAAGACTCCATCGTCTCTGCCAATCCCAGGGCCTCGATCCCTATTTGACCAGCTCTCTCCTCGTTAGAATCATGGATGGAATGGAACTGGACTATCTTTCAAAAGAAGACCAAAGACAGATTGAAGGGATTGAGGATCGAGGAGAAAAGGCCTTTTCTATCCTCCAGCGGATGATAGAGGGCTGGAAAGGAGCATATCTTCCCTCCCCTCCACCAGCAGAGAATCAAGAGCTCGATGTCTTAGCCGATATCATCTCCTTCTGCCTGATCGTGGTCAAGCATCTCAATCTTAAGACCCTATCAAACATGATCGATTTGATCCATGCATCGACAGGTTTTTCTCTATCTCAGGAAGAATTGAAGGATAGGGTCAATCGCATTTTGAGACTGGAATCCCATTTGATAAACCTTCTTTTTCCAAAAGAAAATCCAGAAACTTACTTGAGACGAAAGGAGGATCATCTTCATGAACCCATCGCTCAGTGGACCGCTGCCTAATCCAACTTACCTGAGGATCCTCGAATATCAGAGACAGAGGATGGCCTATCCTACTTGCTCAGTGGATCGCCCATTACTTTTTTTCATCCTGTTTTCAAGGATCGCGGCCGGTCTTTCAATCTTTTCCCTCTTCTTTCCACCTTCTTTACTCTGGTCGGGCATCGCCTTCTTCTTGATGGTTTTGGCCACAGGTGCCTCCATCACCCACTTGACCATCCCTTCCCGTTTTCTTGCCATGATCCTCAATCACCGATCGCCCATCGTCTGGGAGGTTCGACTGGCAGGAGCCTTAACCACCTCCCTTGGGGCACAGATCCTATCTCATTTGGGTATGCTTCCAGGGTTTGAATCCTTTATGCCCTGGATCAGCTTTTTCTTAAGCATCCTATTCTTACTGGCTACTGGGTGGGCTTATCAATTTCATACCCATCCCGCTTGGAAGACGGACCTTCTTCCTGGTCTTTATCTCATTTCGGCTGCAATGATTGGTTTAGCCTTCTATTCCTTCTCTTACCCAAATCAATATTTTGGGGGAATCATCCTGGTCCTGATTGGCCTTCAAGGTCTCCTCGTCTATCTTTATTTAAATTATCTTAGGAAGGTATCCCATCTTTCTTTGAAGAGGATTGTTTCAGGAAAAGAGCGCATCCTTTCATTAGCCTTTTTGATGTCCCATCTCCTCCTTCCACTTCTCCTCGCCTTAACCGCTTTATTCATGGAGCAATTAGAACTTCTTGCTCTGACTCTTGCTCTGAGCAGTATCCTCGGAGTCATGTTTGAAAGAATCCTCTTCTTTCGACTGGAGCAACCGATATTCTTCCTTTCAAGGAGTTAGAATCTGATCGGTCAATTTGAGAGACTCTTGAGGCTTTGCGTGGCTCGGACAGGTCAGGTCCTCAACCTCTCAGACTTGGCAATAGAGATTGGGCTGAGTGTACCCACCGTTAAGAGATGGCTTTCCATTCGCCCTTAAATTTAAGCCACCTATGGCCAACACTGTCGTCTGTCCTAACTCTGTCACCATCGCAACGACGCTTATCCCCGAAAAAGAGTCTGACCCTAATTTCATTTGCTCGATGCTTTCTCGCGAACGCCGAAAGAATTTCAGGATATGAAAGCTTTGAGGTCGCCTTAATCCTGGAGGAAAAAAATGAGAGAGTTCACAACATCGGTTCCGATTTCTTTGAGGTATCTTTTCACGAAAGCACTACTGTCAAAGTATATCATCTTCTTTCTTCCATGATGATTTCCGAAGCCGGTTTCCCAGAGACTTGAATGGTTTTAATCCTCTTAAACTTTCCTCTTTTTACCGGAAGTCTCACCTGGCCTCTTTTTGCTAAGGAAGCAAGTCTTTCTTCAGGATCTTCTTTCTCCTCAATTTCGTCCACACGATGGATGATCGCCACAGGAGAGCCCCTATCAGTTACGACAATCTTATTCCCCTGTCTCGTCAATCTAAGATAGTAGGTCAATTTGTTCTTTAATTCTTTGATCCCAACAAGTTCCATCCTGTTTCCCCTTTA
>JBBIRT010000011.1:0-7732 GCA_037441725.1 Deltaproteobacteria bacterium
AGGTGTGATGGAAAAACTTTTGAGCAGATACCTTTAATATTAAGGCACAAATTTCAAAACATAATGAAATCACACTATTTTTAGCAGCGCCGATGGTTACCCATAAATTAAACGCCTGCATTCAAAAGTTTTGGAATTACACCTCTCCATTCCTTCTTAGAAGTTTTTCAAAGCTCTCTCGAAAAAATATTGACAATTGATTTCACCAAATGCATATTACTTACATGATCATTATTAAATCTCAGCGGGAGATCGATCACCTGAAGCAATCTAATGCGATTGTGGCAGAAGTCTTAGAAAACCTAAAGAAAATGATCGCCCCTGGAGTGACCACCCAGGAATTGGATCAATTTGCTGAAGAATATATTCTTCATAAGGGGGCCCGCCCTGCCTTCAAGGGTTATCGAGGATTTCCGGCGACCCTTTGCGTCTCCATCAACGAGGAGGTCGTCCATGGCATTCCTAACCAACGCCAATTGAAAGAAGGGGATATTGTCAGCATTGATGTAGGGGTTAATTATACGGGTTATTTTGGAGATGCTGCGATGACTCTTCCAGTTGGAGAGATCGATCCAGCAGCCCAGAAACTCCTTGAGGTGACAGAGAGGGCCCTCTATATCGGGATTGATGAGGCAAAGGTCGGAAATCGACTTTTTGATATCTCTTATGCCATTCAGAGCTGGGTTGAATCCAATGGTTTCTCAGTAGTCAGGGACTTTGTGGGGCATGGAATTGGAAGAGACCTCCACGAGGACCCCCAGATCCCAAACTTCGGTTCTCCCCACCAGGGCCCTCGACTTGAAAAAGGGATGGTCTTTGCCCTTGAACCCATGGTAAACGAAGGGACTTACCAGGTTAAGGTTCTCTCCGATGGTTGGACCGTTGTGACCGCAGATGGAAAACGTTCTGCCCATTTTGAACACACCATTGTTATTACCGATAATGGAGCTGAGATCTTAAGCATTCTTAATGAGACGAAATCACTGTAAATAGATTTTTGCTATGGTAAGGATTTAAAAATTCAGTTTTGATTTAAACCTAATTTATGTGGTTTAGGGTCATGAATAGAGGGCAAGCTTAGCTCCATTTTATAAAACTTGGGGGGAGAGAGGACAATGTATCGAGTGGCTGAAAATATGGTTGATCTAGTTGGAGAAACGCCTTTGGTGAAGATCAATCACATTGTCCCTAATAAAAAGGTTGTGGTCTATGCAAAATTAGAACGATACAATCCTGCTGGTTCCGTGAAAGATCGAATTGCAAAATACATGATCGAATATGGAGAAAAAGAAGGACTCCTGACCAAAGACAAGATTGTCATCGAACCCACCAGTGGAAATACAGGAATTGCACTGGCTATGGTCTGCGCGGTTAAAGGCTACCGATTGGAATTGGTGATGCCTGAAACGATGAGTATTGAACGGAGAAAGATCCTCACCGCCTTTGGGGCAAAGATCATTTTAACTGAGGGCTCCCGGGGAATGGATGGAGCCATTGATAAGGCAAATGAGATAGCCAGGGATCCGAGATATTTTATGCCTTACCAATTTAAGAATAAATATAACGTCCTTGCCCATTATGAGACTACAGGGGAGGAAATCTGGAGGGCAACCCAAGGAAAGGTAAATATGTTCGTCGGTGGAATTGGAACCACTGGCACCCTGATGGGGGTTTCCAAACGTTTGAAAGAATACAATCCTAAAATAAAAATCATTGGAGTGGAGCCCTACCCCAATTCAACCATTCAGGGTCTAAAAAATCTGAGTACGCAATATGTGCCTGAGATCTTTGAACCCAGCCGCCTGGACGAAAAGATCAACGTAAAGGATGAAGATGCCTTTGAAATGGCCAGGATCCTCACCTTAAGGGAAGGAATCTTTTGTGGAATCAGTTCAGGAGCAGCCATGTGGGGAACCCTCCAAAAGGCCATGGAGTTAGATCAGGGGATCATTGTGACCCTCTTTCCAGATGGTGGGGAGAAATATGTGAGTACCCCTCTTTATGAGCCAAGTAAATGTTTTGAATGTCTGAAGAAGCATCGAATCCCTACCTGCATGACAGAGGAATACATCACTGCTTTGGAATGTATGGTAAAAGAGGGAAGTTGAACCTCAGCCTATCCTACCAAAACGCGCCTATCGATTATTTCTATCAAACCTGAAAATCTCTCTATCGAAACAGAATCGATCCTTGTCAGGTCCTTCGTAATGCATCACTGAAGTGGGGAACCCTATTAGAATCAGGCAGGAATATCTCCGAATGATTGAGGCATCACGGTCCTTCTATTGATTAATTATCAATTTCTTATTAAATTAATGATAGTTAAGATAAAAGGAAAGAGGGGCCCATGGAAGAACGAATCTTAATTGTCGATGATGAGGAAATGATCTGTGATATGCTTTCTCGAAGACTGACTCATGAGGGATATTTTTGTATCACAGCTCATAATGGGAAAGAGGCCCTCAATCATTTCTATAAAGATACCTTTTCCCTTATCATTTCTGATATCAAGATGCCAGAGATGGATGGGATTGAACTTTTAAAAAGGATAAAATCTATGAATCCCAAGATGCTCGTGATCATTGTCACGGCCTATCCAGAAATTGATATGGCTGTGGAGGCCATGCGTCTGGGAGCCTATGATTTCATCATTAAACCTGCGGATATGGATTTGGTCCTCCTTAGCGTAAAAAGGGCCTTGGAGAAAAAGAGATTAGAAGAGGAAGTGGAGATCTATCATCAGAATTTAGAGCGCTTGGTGGAAGAGAGGACCCTAAAGCTTCAACAGGCTTATCGGACATTGAAGAAGGCCCATTTGGATTCGGTCAAGGTTTTGGCTGAAGCCATCGATGCGAAAGACCCTTATACTCGAGGTCATTCAGATCGGGTCAGGAGGATGAGTTTGCAGATCGCAATCGCTTTGGGGTGGAATGAGGAAAGGATAGAGGCTTTGGAATATGGTGCACTTCTCCATGATATTGGAAAGATTGGGATAAAAGATGAGATCCTTCAAAAGCCAGGAATCTTAAGCCCTGAAGAGTACCAGACGATCCAAGAACATCCTTTGATAGGGGTGAAGATTGTGGAGGGGATTGACTTTTTTAAAGATAAGATCCCCATGATTCGGAATCATCATGAGCATTTTGATGGAAAGGGATACCCTGATGGACTGGCAGGAGAAGCTATTCCTCTTGAGGCAAGGATTATCTCTGTCCCTGATGCCTTCGATGCCATGGCAAGCCTGAGACCCCATCGAGGGGCCATGGCCCTCAACGATATTCTTTTAGAAATGGAGAAACATAAAGGAAAGCAATTCGACCCAAATATTTTAGAAACGTTTCTTCGGAATGGGATTTATAAAATCTAATTTGAGTGAATCCAATAACTTTTCATTCGTCAATTGCATCCTCTTTTGCCAGAAACAGAATTCAGGATTTGGAAGGGAATGAATCAATAAAAACAATTCAATTTGGGAAGAATGAATTTCAATTGAGATGCCAGCGAATCTGACCCCCCAGTATTTAGAGGCAGAACTTAAATTTAAGCAGGCCAAAACGACACAGGAAAAGATCAAGGCCCTTGAAGTGATGATGGCCGTCATCCCGAAACATAAAGGAACAGAGAAGCTTCGAGGACAGCTCAAAAGTCGAATGGCCAAATTAAAAGAAGAACTTCAGAGAAGACCCACCATTGGAAGGGCTGAACAGGCTTATCATATTAAAAGAGAGGGGGCGGCACAAGTCATTCTGGTTGGACTTCCCAATTCTGGAAAATCCATGCTTCTCTCTAAGATCACCAATGCCTTTTCTGAAGTGGGGGATTACCCTTTTACCACTCAAAAACCCCTCCCTGGAATGATGAGATTCGAAAATCTTCAGATCCAACTGGTGGATACCCCCCCTATTCAATTAGATCATGTTGAACCAGGTCTTCCAAATCTTATTCGAAATGCAGATGCCCTTCTCCTCATCGTTGATCTTACAGATGATCCCCTCTTCCAAATGGAGATCCTCTTAGAAGAATTGAATAGAATGAAAATCAAAGTAGTGGGTAAAGGACCTGTTCCCCCTCTGGAGATCGGATGGGTGACCCAACGGGCCATCCTGATCGGAAATAAATGTGATGTTAAAAATTCCATGGAGGTCTTCAAGAAATTCGAAAGTCACTTTGGAGATGCCTTCTCCATTCTCCCTATCTCTGCCAAAGAAGAGATGAACTTTGATGAATTGAAAAAAGAAATTTACCAAATCCTTGACATCCTCCGGGTCTATACTAAAGCTCCAGGAAAGCCTCCTGATCTGACAGAACCTGTTATTCTCAAAAAAGGAAGTACGATTGAGGATGTCGCCATTTCGATTCACAAAGACTTTGCCGCCAAACTTCGTTATGCCAAGGTCTGGGGCTCTGGAAAATTTGATGGACAAATGGTGAAAAAGGATTTCCCGGTCAATGAAGGAGACGTAATCGAACTCCATATTTGAACCTCATCTAAACGATCTATTACCCCTCTCCTTTAAGTTAGAAATTTGTTTGGGTGAAGAGAAAAAAAATTTGATTAGGGGTCTGAAGTGAAACCAAATGAAGGTCTTACAAGAAGACATCTTTTTCGATGGCTTTTGGGGTTTCCCCTTCTCCTTCTTTCTCCCTGGTCTCCTCTGGAAATATCAGCAGAGCATCCTACTCCCACGAAAAAGATGGGAAGGACGATTGGAGAATTTTTCAATGGGGAGGAGCTTCATTATGAGATTGGATTCTGGCTCATCAAGAAAGTGGCCATAGGGAAGATCGGTTTTAAAGAAATGGAAGAAAAGGGGCGTTATATGGCCATCCTTCAGGGAGAGACCCAGGGGGTCTTAGGTTGGGTTGCTCGTTATCGAGTAGATACCTACCGCTCCATTATGGAAGAAGTCGATGGAGGGAGACGTCTCCGATCCGTCTCTTTTGAAGAGGATGTAAAGGTCGGAAACAAGGTGAGGAGGCGAATCCATTTCTTTGACTATCAGAGAAGAAAATGGATCGAAATCCGACAAAGAAAGGATGGTACTAAAGTACGAAAAGAAACTGAAATCCCCGAAGGAATGGTCTATGATGATTTTATTACAGCATCATACAATTTTCGATACGGGGTTTATGGTGAGATTGAAAGGGGAAGAAAATATAGGGTCGCTACCTTTCCCAAAAAGGGGGCTTTTAGTTATGAAGTCAGGGTGGCTACGAAAGAGGAAGAAGATAAGAGAAGAAAAGATGAGAAACTGAAAGAAGGAAAAGAGTACTTCTTAAAGCTTTACCTCGACCCAGAGGTCACTCACTCCAAAGAGGGTCTCATCGAAGGGTGGTTATCCAAAGGACTCTTCCCTGTAGAAGGAACGATTAAGGATGTGATCCTTTTGGGAGATGTAACAGGAACCCTCATAAAGAATTCAAGAGGATAGCTCGATTTCAGAATTCGAATTATAGGATGTAAAATAAGAAATAATATATCAAATGATCAAAATGAAATATTTGCATCCTGAAATCAGCCATGAAAAGATCGATACTCAGTCTCATTATTTTAGGATTCATCGAAAGGATATTGCCTATTTGAAATTTATCATCGAATCCTATGAAGGAATGGCAGTCGTAAGAACCAAAGATCCGAAAGAGGCTATAGTCGAATTAATCGTCGCTCCAGGATGGGAAAAGGATTTAAATGAGGTGATTGAAAGCCTTGGGAAGGAAATGAAGATTGAGCGCTTGCCATCTTATCGGAACAAACCACAAAGTGAGGAATAGGATGATTATAGAACTCCCATATCAAGAAGTTCTAAAAGAGGCTCTTCGAGAAGCAGGTGAGTTCTCAGATCTCTTCTTTGAGCAGAACCATTCGGTGATCATTATCTGTGAAGAAGATCGAATCGAAAAGGTCATTTCTGGGCTTGATGTAGGAATAGGAATACGTGTCTTTTTTAATAAAAAGACCTTTTATGGTTATACGACTGAGATTTCAAAGGAATCTCTTTTCGACTTAGCACGAAGGATCAGCCAAGTGGCTAAGGAGGGGAAAGATGAAAAGATCATCACTTCCTCTCAATCCCCACCCCCCGCTTTCCTCTCCCGACCGATTTCTAACTCTCTTTATCTCGTTCAAAAGCCCCCAGGGACGATACCGATTGAAAAGAAAGTCTCTATGGTAAAGAGAGGAAATGAAACTGCTCGAAGACTTGATCCTCATGTTCAGCAGGTAAAGGTTTTGTATCGGGATGTCCATCAGGAGATCGCTATCTCCAATTCAGAGGGTCTCTTCATAGAAGGAGAAAGGGTGGGAACCCTCTTTTCAGTCCAGGTTGTATCTGCAAAAGATGACCTTGTGCAAACAGGTTATGAACCCATTGGAGGAACCATGGGCTTTGAACTCTTCGACCTTTATACACCAGAGGAAATTGCGGAGATCGCAACACGAAGATCTCTTCTCATGCTCTCAGCCAGAAAGGCACCCATGGGAAAAATGACCGTGGTCTTATCAAGTGAGGCAGGTGGAACCATGATCCATGAGGCCATTGGTCATGGCTTGGAGGCCGATCTGGTACAGCAAGGGCTTTCCGTCTATTCAAAGAAAATTGGAGAGAAAGTGGCTTCATCCTTGATCACGGTGGTAGATGATCCTACCCTCTCTCAAAAAAGAGGATCCTTTGCATTTGATGATGAAGGGGTTGCCTCGCGGAGAACTATTCTTGTAGAGGATGGGGTCTTAAAGGGTTATCTTTACGATCGGCTGACCGCATTAGAAGATGGGGTAGAATCGAGTGGCCATGGCAGGAGAGAATCTTACAAATATAAACCCATCCCGCGGATGAGTAATACCATGATCCTCCCTAAAGATACAAGACCTGAAGAAATCATTCATTCTGTGGAAAAGGGCCTGTTTGTCAAAAAGATGGGAGGTGGACAGGTGAACACTGTGAATGGAGATTTCATCTTTGAGGTCAATGAAGGTTATTTGATCGAAAAAGGAGAAATTGGAGAACCTGTTAGGGGAGCCATCCTTATTGGAAATGGACCCCAAGTTTTAAAAGAGATTGACATGGTCGGAAATGATCTGGGGTTTGGAATTGGAACCTGTGGGAAAGATGGTCAAGGGGTTCCGGTCTCCGATGCCCAACCCACTTTGAGAATCCCTGAATTGATTGTAGGGGGCCAACAGACCCTTTCTTAAAAAATTTTCTTGATTTAATATAATTAAAATTTATAATGGAAAGGAAAGGGGGGTGAAATTTTTATCTTAATCGGAGGAGGATCTGGGGATTAAGAGTTCTTCAATTCTGTTGAAAATTGTAAGAAAGGGGGTATTCAATGAAGAAGATCTTATTGTTTTGGGTAGGGATGATGTTTCTTATCTCCTTAGGAACATCCTGTACAACCTATCACTTTGGAGTACCTGACAGAGCAGTTGGAGTCCCATCGGAGTTTGCTCAAACAGAACAGGCAATTCTTCAAGCAGAACAATCCTCAGGAGCAAAATATTGTCCTGATAAAATTTCAAAAGCCAAAGAGCTTGGAAAGCAAGGGGTTGAAACCTACTGGGCCTGCCGCTCAGAAGAGGCTATGAAGCTCTTAGCAGAAGCACGGAAATTAGCAAAAGAGGCTGAAGGATGTCAACCTCCGCCTCCACCCCCAGCCGTTCCAGCAAAAACCCCCAAAAAACCAGAACACAAACCAACACCTACCCCCCCACAAAACAAAACCAGGAGAACAA
>JBBIRT010000011.1:7742-15248 GCA_037441725.1 Deltaproteobacteria bacterium
ATTATCACATTCTCGTCTGTGAGCTTATGAGGTGGCTTTCTTACTAGTTGCTCCTCCACGCACAGCCGCTGCTGCTGATGGTCGTATTCCTGCTCCACCTCCACCACCGCCTCCAGCACCACCGAAGCCGGCACCACCACCAGCTCCACCTCCACCACCGCCAAAGGTCATTGACAGGATGATATTAGAAATCCTCTTTGACTTTGATAAGGCAAACCTTACCAAGGCCAGCTTGAGTGAGCTCCAGAGGGCTGTGGCCTTTGTGAAGAAATATCCAGGGGCAAAGATTAGGGTCGATGGTTATACCTGCAATATGGGGCCAGACGCCTATAATCTAAAACTTTCTGAAAGAAGGGCAAATGCTGTTAAGAATTACCTGATTAAGGAAGCTGGTGTTGAGAGTTCTAAGATTACAGCTTTTGGACATGGCAAAGCCGATCCTATAGCTGATAATCGGACTCGGCAAGGAAGGGCAAAGAATAGAAGGGTTGAAATTTCCATTCTCTCTGAATAGAAGTCCATTGAAAGGGAGGAGTTCAATCCTCCCTTTCATCTAACTCGCCGGCTCAGGAAGTTTCTCCATTTTAACCTTTGAAATTCTCTGGCCAACCATTTCAACAATCTTTATTCTTTTCCCTTCAATTTCTAATGAATCCCCGGTTTGGGGAATCTTTTGCAAGGCGGTCATTAAGAATCCTCCAAGGGTTTCATACTCTGGGGATTCAGGGAGTTGGATCTGATAATCTTCTTTCAAATCCCTCAAACTAATAGATGGATCAATTAACATCGTTCCATCTGAAAGTGGGATCACAGGGCTTTCGGTATCATATTCATCCCTGATTTCCCCCACGATTTCTTCAATCAAATCTTCGATGGTCACAAGCCCAGAAATCCCCCCATATTCATCCACCACCAGAGCCATATGGGTCCTCCTCTTTTGCATCTCCCTTAAAAGGAGGCTGATCTTCATGGTTTCTGGGATGAAAAAAGGAGGTTTGATGATCTTTCGAATCTCAACCTGTCCATTTTTTGCAAGGAGAGTAAGGAAATCTTTTGCATAAAGAATTCCACGTATATCATTGAAATCCTTTCCAAAGACAGGGTAGCGAGAAAATTGCTCTTCTTCGATCATTGAAAAAATCTCTTGGATCGACCTATCCATCTGGATCATTACCATCTGAGTATCAGGGACCATCACCTCTTTGACTGACATATCCGTGAATTCGAAGACGCTTTGGAGGATCTTTTCTTCTGCAGGCTCAAAGATGCCATGCTTTCCTCCCTCCTTGATCAACATCTTTACTTCTTCCTCAGAGATATAGGCCCTCTCAGTAAAGGTTTTTCGGCCAAAAGGAAGAAGGACAAGGTTGGTGCTTAAGATTAGGAATTTAACAAAAATGGAAACTATTTTTGAAAAGGCATCAATGGACCTTGCGGTCCATAATCCCACTCTTTCGGGGTGCATCAAGGCAACGGACTTTGGGACCAGTTCACCAAAAATAACGGAGAAATAGGTGATGATGACCACGACCATCCCAATAGCAATCGGTTCAGCAGCCAATGAGATGGCCTGAATAGGCACCCCCTTTAATATAGGCTCTATTACCTTTGCGGAGGCTGCTCCTCCAATTGCTGAGGCCAGGACACCTATCAGGGTGATGCCGATTTGGATCGTGGCAAGAAAACGATCAGGTTCTTCTTTGAGCCTTAGAAAGATCTTTGCCTCTTTCTTTCCGCTTTCAGCTAATTGCCTCACTTGGCTTTTTCTTGCTGTGACCACGGCGATCTCAGTCCCTGCTAAGTAACCATTAAACAGGATAAGGATGGCGATAATCACTATTTCTGAAAGAAGGTCTTCCATGTTTCATCCCTCCAAAAATCCCTTTTCATGTGGAAGGTTTTTTCAAACAAATGATCGATCTTGAGGAATTGGAAGGTTATTTAAAATTTAATCCTTTTAAGTCTTTCAATGGCCTCTTTTAATCGAGCCTCTTCAAGGGTAAGGGCCATACGAATATAACCTTCTCCCTCATCCCCGAAACCATTACCAGGAGTAGCAACGATCCCTCCCTGTTCAAGCAAAAGGGTAGAAAATTGAGTAGAAGTATAACCTTCTGGAACCTGTATCCAAAGATAGAAGGTGGCCTTGGGCCACTCCACTTCCAATCCAATCTCTCGAAGGCCTCTTACCATCACATCCCTTCTTCTCTCATAGGTTTTAATGGTTTCTAAGAGAGGAGTTTCAAGATGGTGGAGGGCCTCTATCCCTGCCTCTTGGATGGCCTGAAAAAGACCCGAATCGATATTGGTCTTTACCCTGCCTAAACCAGAAACAACTTGTGAGTTTCCAACCACAAATCCGATTCTCCAACCCGTCATATTAAATGTCTTAGAGAGACTATGGAACTCAATCCCAACCTCTTTTGACCCTTCAGTCTCTAATAAACTAATCGGCCGGTACCCATCAAATGCCACCTCTGAATAGGCTGCATCATGGCAGACAATAACTTGATAGCGATGGGCAAAGTCAACTATTTCTTTAAAAAATGATTTCTCAGCCACAGCAGAGGTGGGGTTATTGGGATAGTTGAGGAAAAGGAGTTTTGATTTCTTAGCGACTCCCTCTGGAATCTTTGTGAGATCAGGTAAAAATCCATTCTCCTTTCGAAGAGGTAGAAAATATGGGATTCCTCCTGCAAAGAGGGTTGAAACCCGATAAACAGGGTAACCCGGATTGGGAACCAGTACATAATCTCCTGGATCAACAAAGGCCAAGGGAAGATGGGCAATCCCTTCTTTCGATCCAATCAAGGAAAGCACTTCTTTCTCAGGATCGAGTTTGACTCCAAATCTTTTCTCAAACCATTGGGCCGCAGCGGTTCGGAATTCAATCATCCCTTCATAGGTAGGATATCGATGGTTCTTAGGGTTCTCCGCAGCCTTCTTCAGACGTTCTATGATCAGTTTTGGAGTGGGGAGGTCAGGGTCCCCAATCCCAAGATCGATGAGATCGACTCCTTTCTTCTTCATCTCTTCCTTCTTCTTATCGATCTCAGCAAAAAGATAGGGTGGAATTTGATCAATCCTTTTTGCCATTTCAATGCGCATCCTAGTCTCCTCCCTCGCTTAGTCTTGACCACAAACTGTTTTATAATTTTTTATCTTAAGGGCTTTCCATTTGAAATTCAAGCAAAAGTTGTAGTTCATGGGAATGCCCCACTCTTTCGGGGAATTAGGCAGGGATTTTCGGAGATATCCCTGCCTGATTCTAATAGGGTTCCCCACTTCAGTGATGCATTACAATTCATGTTATTCCTTCATTCATGGGAGGCTACGCTCACAGACCCGGCTGGAATCTTTTCAAAATCCTTTCAAGTGGATAATCCTCCCTATCAGATCATCAAGTTCCTGCGCTTCACTGAGGGATTGCTTACTGCTTAAGATTTTCTTTAGTTTCCTTCTCGGACCTATTTCCAATGTCAGAGGATTCTAAATTCTAAGGGTCTTATATTGACATCTTCTGTCTTACCAATCATAATTATGAGGTTTTACGAATGCTTGATATGAATAAAAAAATACTTTTTAAATGGGGCTTTTTCTTTACTATCGTCCTCATCCTTATTTTTGGATGTAGTGGAAAGGCGGTGAAGACAATAGAGGGAGATCCTGAAATCTTGTATAGACAAGGATTGGTCCTGTTTAATAAAAGGGATTATTCAGAGGCCTTAAAGAAGTTTCAAGAGTTAAAATCAAATTTTCCAGATAGCCCACCCTATTCGATTTGGGCTGAGCTAAAAGTTGGGGATTGTCACTTCATGAAAGAAGAATATGTGGAGGCCATTGCTGCCTATGAAGAATTTAAAAAGATCCACCCTGGACATGAAGAGACAGCCTATGTTCAATTCCAAATAGGAATGTCCTATTTCAATCAGATGCGATCTTATGATCGAGATCAGACTCCCACTCTGAAGGCCCTCTCAAATTTTGAATATCTGGTTGCCAATTATCCTCCAAGCCTATTCACAGAAAAGGCCAAGGAAAAGATCAGGATTTGCAGAAAAAGGCTGGTGGACCATGAATTCTATATTGGAAATTTCTATTTTAGGCATGGAAAATTTCTGGCCGCTGCCTCCCGTTTCGAAGGAATCTTAGAGAAATTTCCAAAAGAGCCTGACGAGGATAAATACCTCTTTCATTTAGGGAAAAGTTACCTTGAACTCAAACAATGGGAGAAAGCCAATTCTGTATTGATGAAGATTGTGACAGCATTTCCCAATAGTTTCTACTTTAAAGAAGCCAAAACTCTCCTTGAGAAGAGCTTGATAGAAAATAGATCTTTAGAAAAGAAAAAAGAATTAAAAAATGATAAAGAAGTCGTTGAGGAAGAATCCCATCGCTTTACCTTCGTCCATTTTGAAGAAGAAGGCAGAATGCCTATCTCTTTTAACGAGGATAAAAGGACTAAAATCCCTGTTTCTACAGAGGCCAAACTGGAACGCCCTCCTTTTTTTAGTCCTCCACCCCAACCATCCATTCGGAAAGAACCATCCGTAGAAATAAGGCCTCCATCTCCAGCAAGATCAGACGAAAAGGGGGAACCTGAAGACAATCAAAAAACGAATCTTGTAGATAGGACTCAACCCATCGATATCACCTCTGATAAGGTGGAAGCCCTTCGGAAAGAAAATTTGATCATCTTTAAAGGAAACGTCATTGCCCGACAGAGAGATTTAGTGATTTACGCCGATTCTATAGAGGCCGTGATCCTCGAGGATGGCAAAGGGATTGAAAGGGTGATCGCTAAAGGGGATGTAAAAATCCAACAGGGTCTCCGTATTGCCAGTTGTCAGAAAGCAATATTTAACAATTTTGATCAAAAGATCGTATTGACAGGGGATCCAAGGGTCTCTGAAGGAGAGAATATCGTTTCAGGAGAGGAGATCATCTTCGATATCGAAAAGAACCGGATTGAGGTAAAAAGCGGATCAGGAGGTCGTGGAAAGGCAAAGATTCAACCTTGAGAAGAAATTGAAAGACTTAAATAAGAAGGGCTCTTCCTCCCTTCTGCTCCCCATGTTTCTCCCCTAAGTCTGTCAGATTTCCTATTGGGCTGATTTGACAACCCGACCCTAAGCGAATAAAATTAAATTGTTATTTAGGAATTCAATTATGTTTGAAAATCTTTCATCCAAATTGGATGCCATTTTTAAGAAATTGAGAGGACATGGAAAGCTGACAGAGCAGAATATACAAGAAGCTCTGAAAGAAGTAAGGATCGCCCTCTTAGAGGCTGATGTCAACTTCAAGGTCGTCAAAGATTTCATCCAACAAATCCAGGAAAGGGCAATTGGCCAAGAAGTCATGGAAAGCCTAACCCCTGCTCAACAGTTGGTCAAAATTGTAAAGGAAGAGATGACCTCCTTGATGGGAGATGGGGAGCAAAAGATCAATCTTTCAGGAAGTCCTCCTATCCCAATCATGTTGGTGGGTCTCCATGGATGCGGAAAAACCACCACAGCAGCTAAACTTGCCAAGTATTTTCAAGAGAAAAAGAAGCGACCTTTCCTTGTTCCTGCTGATGTTTACCGACCTGCAGCCATTGACCAATTACAGAAATTGGGGGCAGAATTAAAGGTCGATTTTTATAAACCTGAACCTTCCCAGACACCCTTGGAGATCTGCATAAAGGCAAAAGAGGTGGCCCTGAAGGGAGGGTTTGATTTAATGCTCATCGATACCGCAGGAAGGCTTCATATTGATGAGGCATTGATGCTCGAGCTTCGAGAGATTAAGGATCAGGTCAAACCCCGTGAGGTGCTTTTGGTGGCAGATGCCATGACTGGCCAAGATGCAGTCAATATTGCTAAGAATTTCAATGAACGTCTTGGAGTGGATGGGATTATCCTAACCAAAATGGATGGAGATGCCCGAGGGGGGGCTGCCCTTTCCATTAAATCTGTCACTCAAAAACCAATCAAGTTTATTGGAGTGGGAGAAAAGTTAGATGCCTTAGAGGTCTTCCATCCTGATCGGATGGTTTCAAGAATCTTGGGGATGGGAGATGTCCTTACCTTAATAGAAAAAGCAGAGGCTGCCTTTGATGAGAAGAAGGCAAAAGAATTGGAAAGGAAAATCCGCAAGGATTCCTTCAACTTAGAAGATTTTAGAGATCAGATTCATCAGATTAAAAAGATGGGGTCATTGGAATCGATCCTGGGAATGATTCCAGGACTTTCCAAAAAGATGAGGGGGTTGGGAGGAATCAACTTCGATGAGAAAGAACTGGTGAAGGTGGAAGCCATTATCAACTCCATGACGCCCCGAGAGAGAGCCAATTATCAAATGATCAATGGCAGTAGAAGAATGAGGATCGCTCGTGGAAGTGGAACAAGCATTCAAGATGTCAATCGACTTTTAAAACAGTTTGCCCAGGTTCGAAAGATGATGAAACAGTTTTCCAAATTGGGGGAGAAGGGATTGGGGAGAGGAAGAATGCCATTCTTTTCCTAATCACACACAGAAAGATACTAAGAGAGAGGGTTTAATTCATTTGGATTTAAATTGGTTTTCATTCCGTTTTTAACTTTCTGGGATACTTTGACAAAGGAGGTGGCTGAAAAAGAGATGGGCGCATCCATGAGATTAATGAGATTTGGTGGTAAAAAGAGTCCCTACTATCGAATTGTGGTTGCAGATCGCCGTGCTGCAAGGGATGGTAAATTTCTTGAGCAGGTGGGAACCTATGATCCAAAGAAAAATCCGGCTGAAGTTCATTTTAAAGAAGAGAAGGCGGTTCAGTGGCTGAAAAAGGGAGCTCAGCCTACCCCAACCGTTCGCCAACTTTTATTACGCTCTGGAATTACAAAGAAGTTGACGGAAGAAAAGGCTGAATAAGCCTCCTTTTCCCAAATCCGTGCTGAGGATAGAAGCCTTCGAAAACGGACATAATCCATGGAGGTGGGATATGGATGCAAAAGAACTCATTGAATATATTGCCAAAGCGTTGGTCGATCATCCAGATCAAGTCAGGGTCTCAGAAATCGAGGGTGAAAAAACTTCAGTGATCGAGCTTTCTGTGGCCAAGGATGATTTGGGAAAGGTGATTGGAAAACAGGGAAGGACAGCTCGGGCCATCCGGGTCATCTTAGGTGCAGTCTCGGCTAATCTGGGGAAACGATCGGTCTTAGAAATCATTGAATAAAGTATGAAGACGAATCTTATCCCCATTGGCAGGGTGGTTAAAACCCATGGGGTGAAGGGGAGGGTGAAGGTAGAATATTATGGAGAGGATCTCCAACGTTTTTTTCTCTACCAAAAAATTTTTATTGGGAGAGGAAAAGATAAACTCGAACCTTACGAAGTGATCGAATCGATTCCCCAACCCCCACGTCTCATTCTCCATTTGAAAGGAATTGAGAAGGTTGAAGAGGCTGAGCCACTCCTTGGAAAGGAGATATTCATCGAGAGAGGGGACCTTCCAAAACTGGAAAAGGGTGAGTATTACTG
>JBBIRT010000011.1:15258-37672 GCA_037441725.1 Deltaproteobacteria bacterium
AGGATTAGAGGTTGTAACAGAGGAGGGGAAAAGGATCGGAAGGATCAAAGAGATCTTCTCAACTAAGGCTCATGATCTTTATTTGATCGAAATAAAAGGCAAAGAAATCTTTCTTCCTGCCACCGAAGAGGTGATTCGGGAAGTCGATCTGCAAAAAGGGGTGATCAAGGTTGCTCAAATTGATGATTTTCTGGAGGATTGAGGATGAGATTTGATATTCTTACCCTCTTTCCGAATATGTTCTCCTCCCCTCTAAGGGAAAGCATATTAGGAAAAGCCATTGAGAAAGGCCTTATTCAGGTTCAGATCGTCAATATCCGGGAGTTTAGCTTAGATAAACATAAGACTGTGGATGATACCCCTTATGGGGGTGGCCAGGGCATGGTGATGAAGATCGAACCCATTGCTCGGGCAATCGAGACCATTAAATCTCAAAATCCCTCTGCCTGGGTCATCTATCTAACTCCTCAGGGAGTACCCCTGAATCAAGATTTAGTGAGAAAACTTTCCTCCTATCCCCATCTCGTTCTATTATGTGGTCGATATGAAGGAGTGGATGAAAGGGTGAGAGAGCTTTTGGTGGATGAGGAAATTTCTATAGGGGACTACATCCTGACAGGAGGGGAATTGGCTGCAATGGTGTTGGTCGATGCAATCTCCAGGTTTATTCCAGGAGTCCTAGGATCAGAACAATCAGCGCAGGATGAATCTTTCTTCAACTCTCTCTTAGAATATCCTCAATATACCCGCCCCTCTAATTATAGAGGGAGTTCTGTCCCAGAAGTTCTCCTTTCTGGAAATCATTTGGCCATCTCTCTCTGGAGGAAAAAAGAGGCCCTTCGCCGAACCTCAATGAGACGACCTGATCTATTAGCCCGAGCTCATCTCACCAAGGAGGATAAGGAACTGTTAGAGGAAATCCGCAAGGGGAATACGATGGATCATGGGTGATGTCAAACCTCTATATTGGATTGGTTCACTACCCAATTTATGATAGGAGAAAAGGGGTCGTGGCTACAGCGATCACCAATTTCGATATCCATGATATTGCTCGTTGTGCCAAGACATTTGGAGTAGAGGGTTTTTTCATCATTACCCCTCTTGAGAGTCAGATTCAATTGGCCAAAAGGATTATCAGGCATTGGGTGGAGGGGAAGGGAGCAATTTATAATCCCACTCGGAAAGAATCCTTCTCTCTGGTTCGGATTTCAAGAAGCATTGAGGAGGCAGATCGAGAAATCTCCGATCTCTGGCACACGAAGGTAAAGCGCGTGGCAACCGGTGCATCTCCTCATCCGAGAAATATTGACTTCAAACACTTAAAGGAGTTGTTAAAAGACCAAACGATCCCTTTCCTCATTCTTTTTGGAACGGGGTGGGGGTTGACTGAAGAGATAAAAGAAAGCTCTGATTATATTCTCGCTCCCATTGAAGGAAAGGGATATAATCATCTCTCTGTTCGTTCAGCCGTGGCCATTATTCTGGATCGGCTCATAGGAGATAGAATTGATTAGGGAAGGAGAAGAAGATGAATGCATTGGAGTTAGTAGAAAGGGAACAGTTAAGGACCGACCTTCCGGAGCTGAAGGTTGGAGATACCGTCCGGGTCCATGTGAAGATTGTAGAAGGAGAGAAGGAAAGGATTCAGCCTTTTGAAGGGGTGATCATTCGAAAGAAAGGGGGAGGCATCCGATCTACTTTCACCGTGAGGAAAATCTCATATGGAATTGGGGTGGAAAGGATCTTTCCTCTTCACTCACCTCGAATTGATCGGGTTGATATCATCACTCGAGGGAAGGTGAGGAGGGCAAAGCTCTTCTATCTTCGAAGTTTGAAAGGCAAGGCAGCTAGGATTAAAACTGAAAAGAAAAAGAGTAATTAATGCCTTTTTCATCCCTTCCGTTACACCCCATGGATTATTTCGAGAAGATATATTATCGCCATGGCTACCATTGCATTGCCGGGATAGACGAGGCAGGAAGAGGCCCTCTGGCAGGGCCTGTGGTCGCTGCAGCAGTCATCTTACCCGAAAATGGAATCAGTCAGCCCTTATTCGATTCTAAGACCATTTCTGCAGAGAAAAGAGAGTCCCTTTACCATTTAATTTATTCTGAAGCCGTTGGGGTTGGCATCGGTGTGGTGGGACAAGAGGAGATTGATCTCATCAATATCCTTCAGGCCACGCGAAAGGCCATGATCTTGGCAGTCAATGACCTCCCTGTTTCTCCCGATTTTATCTTGATCGATGGCTCCCATGGGGTCAATCTACCCATTCCTCAAAAGACTATTCCTAAGGGAGACCGTCTCAGTCATTCCATCGCTGCTGCTTCTATTATTTCTAAGGTAACCCGAGATCGCATCATGTTAGAGTGCCACCAAAAATACCAACAATATAATTTTGCCAAGCATAAAGGATATGGGACCAAAGAACATCGGGAGGCTATTGAAAAATTCGGGATTTGTGAATTCCACCGAAAAACCTTCCGGGGAGTGAAAGAATATCTTCAAAAAAATAACTATGGAAAAGAGAGAGTTGGGAAGGAAGGGTGAAGAGATCGCCCATCTCTTTTTAAAAAAGAATGGGTATCATATTATCGAAAGAAACTATGGTTGTAAAATGGGTGAAATGGACATCATTGCCCGAGAGAAGGATACCTTGGTCTTTATAGAAGTGAAAACTCGCACCTCCACCCACTTTGGCCCCCCACAATTGGCTGTCCATGTCAATAAACAGAGACAGCTGTCAAAGATTGCTTTAAATTATTTAAAAGAGAAGCATCTTAAAGACGTAAAAGCCCGATTTGATGTGGTGGCTATTCTCCTTAATCAAGGAGGGGAACAAGTTGAATTGATTAAGGATGCCTTTGAATTAAATTATCCCTAACTTAGAACCTCTATCCACCCCCTTTTAAATTGAGAACTATTCTCCAAAAGAAATGGCTTTATTGCCTGGTTAAATGGCCACTTTAGATATGGCCTCTTCCTTAGGGATTCTCATCTTGTAAAATGAACGCCAAACAAAAATCAGCCCTACGATGAAAAGAGGAATAGCGATATAAGGGGCATAATTGGTTGAGCTTGAACCTCCCTCTTTTGCGTGAACTGCCATCTCAATGGCTATTTCAGTGGCGAGCAATCCAAAAAGGGTTGAAAACTTAATAATAGGATTTAAGGATACCGAAGAGGTATCTTTAAAAGGGTCACCTACCGTATCACCGATGACCGTAGCCGCATGGAGGGCTGAACCTTTTTCATTCAAATCAACCTCCACAATCTTTTTCGCATTGTCCCAGGCCCCACCTGTATTCGCCATGTAAACGGCTTGGAATAGGCCAAAACATGCGATAGAAATCAGGTAGGCGACAAAGAAGTTTGGGTTGAGTAATGCAAAGGCAAGGGTGATGAAAAGGATAGCGATGAAGATGTTCCACATCCCTTTCTGGGCATATTGGGTACAAATCCTGACAACGGTTTTTGAATCCTCAATATCAGCCTCCTTCTTATCAAGATTCATGTTCTTCTTGATAAATTCAACTGCCCTGTAAGCACCTGTGGTCACCGCCTGCATAGAAGCACCACTAAACCAAAAGATCACCGCGCCCCCACAGATGAGCCCTAAAAGGATGGGGGCATCGGTCAATTGTACATGAAGCATGTTCTTGCTCTGGAGAAGAAGGATGATCGAGAAGATCATCGTCGTGGCACCACAAACCGCTGTTCCAATGAGTACGGGCTTGGCTGTGGCCTTAAAGGTGTTGCCAGCGGAGTCGTTGGCCTCGAGGTAATGCTTACCCTCTTCAAAGTCAGGAGTGAACCCGAAGTTCTTCTTAATCTCATCTTTAATGCCCGGAATGGTTTCTGTTTGGGCCAGTTCAAAAATCGACTGGGCGTTATCTGTCACTGGGCCATAGCTGTCAACTGCAATGTTTACAGGCCCCATGCAGAGGAAACCATAGGCCACAAGACCAAAAGCGAAGATCGAGGGATAGTTGATCACCTCTCCAGGGATGGAAAGGCTGACAAAATAGGCAATGCCCATGAGAAAAGCAATCAACATGCCTTTGTAAAAGGAGCTGAAGTTACCCGAGACGATCCCAGAAAGGATAGTCAGGGAGGCCCCCCCTTCCCTGGATGCAGTGACGATTTCCTGAACATGTCTCGATTTGGAGCTTGTAAAGATTTTGGTGAATTCAGGAATAAGGACAGCAGCCAGAGTCCCACAACTGATAATGGTAGCCAATTGCCACCAGACATTGGGCATTAGAGTGAGAACACCATCTTTCATTACTTGAAGGTCACTAATCAGAAGGTAGCTCATTCCAAATGAGGTGCTGATACAAAGGGCCGCTGCAATCCAAATCAACCTCATCAACGGTTCTTCAAAATCGATCTCCTTCTTGCCGCGATACTTTACAGAAGAGATACCCTGATTGACAAAATAAGAAAGACCTGAACAGAAGTCCATGAGAAATCGCATCGCAAAGATCCACACAATAAGTTTGCCCTGGATGGCTTCTTTGATGGCGCTATCAGGACTCACCACAGCCAGAGTGATGAAAGAGATCAAGGCCACACCTGTCACCCCATAGGTTTCAAAGCCATCTGCTGTGGGTCCCACACTATCCCCTGCATTATCACCTGTGCAATCAGCGATGACCCCTGGATTTCGAGGATCGTCCTCCTTGACTTTGAATACAATCTTCATGAGGTCAGACCCAATATCAGCAATTTTGGTAAAGATACCCCCTGCTATTCTCAGGGCGGAGGCCCCTAAGGATTCACCAATGGCAAAACCCAAAAAACAGTACCCCACGATATTGCGAGGAACAAAGAGTAAAATGATCACCATCATAATCAGTTCAAGAGAGATGAGAAAAAGTCCTACACTCATTCCTGAACGAAGGGGAATGTTGACCACATCCCATGGTTTTCCAGCCAACGAGGCGAAGGCCGTACGGGCATTGGCATAGGTATTGATCCGAATCCCATACCAGGCCACGCTATAGGATCCAGCCATCCCTACGATAGAGAAGAGTAGAACTAAGAGCAGGGTTGGGATGCCTTCTCCTTTTAAGGCCAGAAAATAGAAGGTCATGCATACGGCAATGAAGATAAATAGCATGATGAGGAATTTTCCTTGCTGAATCAGATAGGTTCGACAGGTTTGATAAATCGTTTCAGCCACCTTGAGCATGGATTCATGAGCCTTCAATCTCTTAACCTGATAGCGAAGAAATAGACTGATCCCCAAAGTCCCGGCAATGATGCATGCACCATAGAATAGTAGATACCAGGGACGGATACCACCTAACATAGTATAGGGGGCACCTTTATGCAAATCCGGGATGGCTAAATCTGCCTCACTGGCAAAAACTGAAAGAGGAATGAATAGATTAACAACCATCATCATAAATATTAGCTTTAAAATAAAATCAATCTTTCTCATACCCTTTTCTCCTATTACCTTAACGCGATGTGTATTAGATAAATTTCTGGAAGAATATAAGTTATCGTCCACAAGAAGTCAAGAAATTTTTCACAAAGTTCTTGGGTATTGCTTCACTCAATCGGGGAATCAGGCAGGGATGTCTGAGAAAATTTTATAGCCAAAACCTCAGCTTGTCCCAAGACTACAGAATTCCTAATGCAATGGAAAGCAATGATTTGTGGGATGAGAATGACCCGCTTTATAAAATTTCAGGGATATTCCTTCCTGATCCTAATATCATCATACCCCACATCAGTGATTTATTAGCTTCTTGGCCTCAATTCATCTTGACAATAGAAAGGAAAAAAAGTGATAAATAATTAACGCATAGTTAGCATCCAATATAACCAAGGAGGGTTCATGAAGCGTACAGGGATTGTTAAAGATCAAAGATATATGGAACATGTGATGGACCCAGGACACCCAGAGAGTCCAGATCGACTTCGTGAGATATATCAAATGATTGAAGAGGAAGAAATGAGAGGCCGCTTCCTCAGCAAAGTGAATCCAAGACCATCTACCCGCGAGGAATTAGAGATGATTCACTCACCCTCCTATATCGATCTTGTAGCCTCCACCGCTGGAAAATCCTATTTCCGTCTCGATCCAGATACATCAACCTGTGAAAAATCCTATGAGACAGCCCTTCTGGCGGTTGGTGGTCTCTTAGAGCTGATTAAAGTGGTGATGCAAGGAAAGTTAAACAATGGCTTTGCACTCATTCGACCTCCTGGTCACCATGCTGAACGGAATAAAGCCATGGGATTCTGCCTTTTTAATAATGTTGCCATAGGTGCTCAATATGCACTTAAAAATTTTTCTCTTAAGAGAATCCTGATCGTGGATTGGGATGTCCACCATGGGAATGGGACTCAAAATGCCTTCTATGAAGACCCTCAGATCCTTTACTTTTCAACCCATCGATATCATTTTTATCCTGGGAGTGGAGCAGCCTCTGAGGTTGGAAAAGGAAAGGGAGAAGGTTTCAATGTCAATATTCCCCTCTCACCTGGTTTGGGGGATGTGGGATATGGAATCATCTTTGATAAAATCCTTAGACCCATCGCCCTAGAATTTCAACCCCAACTGATTTTGGTCTCTGCTGGGTTTGACATCCACTATTTGGATCCCTTAGGAGGAATGGAAGTCTCGGAGAAAGGGTTTGCGAGAATGACCCAGATCTTGATGGAGATTGCAGAATCTACTACCCAAGGGAAATTAGTTCTCACTCTTGAAGGGGGTTACCATGTCATCGCTCAGAGGAAGTCTGTTAAGGCTGTTTTAGAGGAGCTTTCACAGGCCTCCCCTCTTGAAAAGCAAGATCTAATTGAACAAGAGAAGATGGGCTATTCACAGATGGAACCCCACATCCACCCGATTATAGAAATTCAAAGAAGATATTGGAAGAGTCTATAAATGAATTTCAATCCAAATGATTTTTTTAACTTTCTATTTTCTTCCCCATCTCATTGGTCTAAGATCATTCAGGTGCCTTCTGGATTTATTGAAGTATTAACAGTATTCACCATCTCCTTTAGTTCTTTTCCAACCTTGAAGAAGGGAAGCTTCTTCGGAGGGACATCCACAATCTCCCCTGTTTTTGGGTTTCTTCCTTTATACCCTCCATAATTCCTCACGATAAAACTACCAAATCCTCTAATCTCGATTCTTTCACCTCTCTCTAGGCTTTCCTTCATACCATCAAACAAGGTGTCGACAATGACTTTGGCGACCTTTTGGGTGACATTTGCCTTTTCTGAAACCTTTGTGATGAGTTCAGCCTTGTTCATAAATCCTCCCTTCTTCTCCTCTTCTCTTTTTGAGGATTGAGATTGAATATTTTTTAATTAATTAATCTGCATCCTCTGAGCCATAAGGGGATTAACCCTCAGCTGTCGAAAATCCGATTGATCGTCTATTCTAATGGATCTCTTTAATTAGTTTTATCAACTCATTCCATGTTTTCTCAAAACCTACTCTATTCTTATTGGTTGAGCCTGCTATAACAATCTCTTTTGAAGGGCTTTTAGAAATCCTCACCCAGACCCTTTGATGTGAAAAGAAGAAGGAAACAATAAGACCAAAGATTAATAGGCTACAACCGATCCAGACAATCCACACACCAGGATCCTTTGTAACTTGAAGCCCTGTATATTCCTTAGAGGTCATTCCTTCAAAGGTGAGGATGAATTCATCCCCCCTTCTCTCATCTAACTTAGGAGATTTTTTTAGCAACCAAAAGGCTCGGGGTTCTTGATCAGGTTTAAACAGGACCACTTGAACCCCTTCTCCAAAATCATGAATTTGAGGAGCATATTTTATAACCTGGATCATATGGTTTGAGTTTGGGATAGGAACAGCTCTTCCCTCTAAGGCCTTAAAAATTGTTTTCTCATTATTCCCTTTCCATTGAACACCGAGGTTAATTTCTTGAATGGACCCATAATTCGATTGATAGAAGGCCAATCCCTTATAGTGAAGAGGGTAATTAACTCGAACAGTCTTTTTTAAAACCTCTTTACCATCTTCTATAATGGTAAGGTAACTTATATACTCTTTAACGTGTTTCTCTGAGGCCTGGGGATCGTAATAAGTGATATTAAAGTCATCACAGCGCATTGAAAAACCTAAGGGTCGGATGACCTCTTCATCTCTCACCCTTAGAAAAATGTGATCAACAGACTCTCCTTCAAAGATCTCAACATATCCTCTGAACCCATAAAGAGAGCCTATAATCCCACCAATCAATATAATTAGAATGCTTAAATGTGTCACATAGACTCCCAATCTGGAGTATCTTCCTTTCTCTGAAAAGAAGGTAATCCCCTTTTCAGTCTCAATCCGATTCCAATTTCTAAACCATTTCTTCAATGAAGAGGGTATAACCTTTTCCCAATGGATAGGATTCTGAAATTGAATCCTCTCCATATGAGGCATGGCCTTGAGCATCCGATCCTCTAACTCCATTGATCGATGAGAGATCTGGCTCCAAATTCCAGGGAATCTGTGGATGGAACAAGCAATTAAATTGATCACCAAGAGCAAAAGAATGGCACTAAACCACCAGGAGTGATACATATCGAAAAGATTAAAGAATCTCAGTACTTCATAAAGACCGATCCCATATCTCTGAATATATTCAGCCTTGGAAGCGTTCTGGGTGATTACCGTGCCAATTATTGAAAGGATGGCAATAAGAATTAGTAAGACAATGGTAAGCTTGATAGACCGAAAAAAATTATAGAAGATAGAAAAAATATTATCTTCTTTATTTTTAACTGATTCATCTGACTTTCTCATTTGCTTTGTTTCTAAGTGATTTTTTTATAACAATCAAACTAATTTGGAAGTTATTGAAATTTCTAACATAACTGAGTATTTACTGTCAAGTAAAAAAGGGGTAATCCCAATCTAAGAACTACCCCTTTTTATTAATCTTTTTCTGTCTTAACTTTTATAAAAGACAGAAAGTGAGAAAAGAATTATTTTTTGGCTTTCACATGGCACTGAGTGCATACTGTTGGGCCAGCAGGTTTATTAGCCTTTTTAGCTTCTTCATGGCACCCTTTGCAATCTTTATGATAGGCATCCTTTGCAGCAAGGGTTTTCCCCTCTGCCTTTGCCTTGTGGCAATCTTTGCAAAGTTTTCCGCTGGTCTCCCCTGCCTTCCATGTATGGTGACACTTTAAGCACTCAATCTTTAACGTCTCTGCATGTTTTTTATGGTTGAATGTCACCTTTCCGTAGGAAGGATTAAATTCCACCACATCTTTTGCAAAGACACCGGTCACCATCAGGATGGAGAGTATAAAAAATGTCATAACCCCCATACAGATTAACCCTTTCTTCATCACCTTTTCACCCCCTTTCCCTCAATATCTAATCACTCACTCTTCTTTGACTTCAAAAGTCTAACAAATATTCAATATTTGTCAAGAAGAAAAAAATTAAAAAGAATGCTTCACTCATTCGAGCAATTAGGCAGGGTAGTCGGAGAAAATTTTATAGCTGAAACCTAAGTTTGTCCCAAAACTCCAGAATTACCTATGCACTGGAAGGCTATGATTTGCTGGATGACCCATATAGGTCAAATTAAATCATGAATGACTCAATAGAGGGTATGCTCATTCTTCCCAATGATCAGTTTGAGGTTGAGGGAGCTGGTAGGTTTTAAGGAGACGGATATATTCTTCAAATGCCTGCTCACCACCTTCCCTTTCCAGCTTTTCGATCTCCGGGATTACCTGATCCAGAATATCCTGGCGGTAGACAATATTTAATGGATTTCGATAGTAACCTGAATAATGGAGTAAGGTATAGACCTGCCTCTGTATTTTTGTCAAAGAGAGAAAGGCATCCAGTTCCTTCAGCATCTCTTCCTTCCTCTCATCTAAAAAACCGTCCACCTGCATGAGAAGGTTTAGACTAAAATCATTTGATGAGAGATAGCTGTGCATACGATCGAGGTGATCAACGAGTCTCCTTATCTCAGCGACAATTTCGTCATCACTCATCGGCTCAAAGCTTCCTTCTCGAATCATCTTCTGCATAGGTGACTGAGGATGTAGGGCAAAGGTTCTAACCCGTATAAAATGGGGACGAATCAGGTTGAGCAACCTTGCTGTCTCTGTGGCATGTTCCTCACTCAAGACCTTGCCAGCCACCCCTGGCATAATATATTCAGAAAGCTCGATTCCTGCTTCCATTACATGTCTCCCTCCTGTCAACACTTCTTCGGGGGTCGTTCCTTTCCGAATCATCCTCAACACCTTTTCTGACCCACTTTCCATACCTGTATGGATACGTGTGAGACCAGCCTGCTTAAGTCGCCTTAAGTCATCCACCTTCTTATGGCTTAATGTACGGCTTCGGGCATAAGTAGTGATCCTATTGATTCCTGGAAATTTCTCTTTTAGATACTCCAGAATGGCAACAAGATCATCCACAGGTAAGATTAGGCTATCCGCATCTTGTAAAAAGGCTGTCCTTATCCTCGAGTCTCCGTTAAGCTCATCGGCCATGCTATCAATATCTTTTTTTACCTCCTCCACCGTCCTTTTTGAGAATTTAACTCCCTTATAGGCAGGGCAAAAAAGACACTGATTCCATGGACAGTTGCGGGTGACTCGGATCAAAAGGCTAGAGGCCTCACTCGGTGGTCTGATCACGCCCTGTTCATACATGGTTTTTCCTCATATTACCCCTTTTCACCCTTGGGTGAGATGAAATACTATTGATTTTATAGAATATCAAGTCGAATTCTAAGTTCGAATTAATTTTAACATCTTTCTATTTATAAAAGAAAGATATGGTTTTATAATTTTACAACCATCGTTTGACATTCAAAAATCGATCTGTTACTTATTCCCTACTTATGACTACCCTTCTCTTTATACCTCAGGATGGCTTGTATCATCCATGTGAAGATAGAATGCACAGGGTTTAATTCGTCGATAAAAAACCTGAAGATGATTAGAAAGGAGACAAATATTCATCCATTTAGGATTAATTCCAGTAACAAATCGATTTAAAAAAAAGGGGTTCTATGGAAAAAAAGATCGGGATTCTTGAACAGGTAAGGGGACACACTTATGATACGATATACGATCTTCTATTTACAACAGAAAGGGTCATCGCCTTGATCATTGAACACCCAACAGATGTTCCTTTTAAATTCGGAATAACAGAATTATTTATCGGTGGAAAGCTTGCCAAACAAATGGAACGCCCAGAAAGAATGAAGGTTGTTGATGAGCGGCGTCATATTTATAAAGAAAAAACTTTTGATGAATTAGTCACTTTCAGCCGTTTCAATTTTGAAATCCCCTATCGATGGTTGAAAGAGATTGAACTTTCAAAGGGAATATTTCAATCTCGCCTAAGATTCCATCTCATCGGAGAGAACAAAAAAGCTCGTACCATTCAATTCACCATTTCTAAAGTCCAGGTTCAAAAGGCTATGGATTTCATTAATCAGGTCAATTTATTAAAAATAAAATGAGTTTCTGGAGGACAAGGATTATGAAAACAAATGATAGAATAGCAGAGGATGAAAAAGAAAAGAGTCCCCCTAGTCTGAATATTGAATATGGACATCGCGTCATCTTTAAGGCGATGGGGTTCACGAGTGAGGAGCTTTCTCTTCCAAGAATTGCCGTTGTCAATTCTTGGAGTGAACAATCCCCTGGGCACATCCATCTTAGAGCCATTTCAGAGGGAGTAAAGGCTGGAATAAGGATGGCGGGGGGAATGCCTTTTGAGATCAACGTCATCGGTCCATGTACTGTCCTTGGGAGTGGCCTACCTGATATTTCTTATGATCTTCCCCAACGCGAGGCCATCCTCTCCTCTATTGAATCAGCCCTCCATGTAGGATGGTGCGATGGATGGGTGGGGATAGGATCCTGTGATAAGATTGTGCCAGGGATGCTTTTGGCTGCCCTTCGATTAAACCGGCCTTTCATTTTTATTGGTGGGGGACAGATGTTACCCTGTGACTATGAAGGAGAAAGGCTTGGTTTTGTGAGAGGGATGGAGATCATCACCAGGGAATTGAATAAATTGAATACGGGTGAATTGCCCGTCGATCGTTATAGAAAAAGATTAGAAGAAATTACTGACTGTTGTGGGACTTCTGCTGGGGCATGCCCTGAGATGACCACAGGAAATTCAATGCAGTTATTGACGGAGGCCCTCGGTTTTTCATTACCAGGCTCAAGCACCTCTGTGGCCCTTTCAGCCGAAAAGATATGGCAATCAAAAGAGACCGGCAAGAGAATTGTGGACCTAGCACGTAACAAGATCAGACCCCTCGATCTCTTTACCATTGCAAGTTTGAAAAATGCCATGGCCGTTGAAATGGCCATATGTGGAGGAACCAATTCAATTGTTCATCTTCAAAGTTGTGTTCATGAAGCCAATCTCGATTGTCCCCTTGACATCTGGGATGAGATGAGTCGAAAAGTCCCAGCCCTTACATTCGTCGCCCCCTCAGGGCCATATGTATTATATGATTTTCACCGGGCAGGAGGGGTACCTGTGGTGATGAAGAAGATTGAGAAATTTTTAGATCAAACCTGTCTTACCGTCACGGGCAAAACGGTCGGAGAAAATCTATCCAATATCATGCCTGTGGATTCAGATGTGATTCGATCGCTTGAAAATCCTGTGTGGCCAGAAGGGGCCTTGGCAATTCTCAAAGGGAATTTAGCTCCTCGAGGTGCGGTCACCCGGCATACAGTGGTTGAGAACAAAGATCTACTTATCTCCACTTACACAGCAAGGGTTTTTAATTCCCTTCAGGAGTCCTTGGAGGCTATTCATGAAGGAAAGGTGAAACCTGGAGATGCCCTCGTCTCTCGTTATCAAGGGCCTCGAGGGGGACCTGCCATGACAGAATCTTTAGCCATCGTGGGTGCCTTGAGAATGAGAGGAGTGAAGGATGTGGCGATCATCACGGATGGGCGTTTTTCGGGTTGGACAAAGGGTTACCTGGCGATAGGACATGTCTGTCCTGAGGCCCAAGTGGGAGGCCCCCTTGCACTCCTTCAAGATGGAGACCGTATCCATGTGGATATCCCCAACAGAAGATTAGATGTTGAATTATCAGAACAAGAAATGAAAAGACGAAAAGCCAAATGGTCTCCACCCGAACAAACACATATTAAGGGGGTCCTGGCCATTTATGCAAAGATGGCCCTACAAGCAGATCAAGGAGCAGGCTGGCCTGTTCGAATGAGTGATTTCGAGGGGATATGACCTATCTGTTCTTCAGCCCTCTCTCTCAGATAAATTTTTCAAAACATACAATCTGATCTAAACTCTTTCGAAATCTTGGGGAAGGAGATTCTTTTGGATATCCGAGGGGAGTCATGGCGACCACCCGAATCGATTCAGGAATATTCAAAATCCTCTTTACTTCATCCTCCATAAAGGCACCGATCCAACATGTTCCTAAACCGAGTTCATAAGCCTGAAGTATCATGAATGCACAAGCAATGGAGACATCGATGACATAAGCAGGTTGACCGCATAGCATGATGGTATTCGTCTCTGTGCCACAAGCAACCAGGACAACAGGAGCCTCTGCAATAAAGCTCTGGTTAAAAGCCGCCTTGGCAAGTCTTCTCTTCGTCTCTTTATCTCTTATAACAATAAACTTCCATTCTTGGCGATTACTGGCAGAAGGGGAAAACCTTGCTGCTTCCAAGACCTTTTTTAATTTATCCTCCTCCACATCCATCTCTCTATACGACCTTATACTTCTTCTCTGACTAATAGCAGTGGCTACATCCATTTTTTTCCTCCTTTTCTTCACTTCAGGAAACTGATTTGAACTTCATGAATTTTTCATTACAAAAAAATAGAAATAGGAGAGATTCATTATTCCGATCAAGGCCAGACTTAGAAACATAACTGGATAGCTGGTGAAATGGAGAACAATTCCCATTACTACAGGTCCCAAACTGATCCCTAAGTCTGAAATCGCTGTAAGCGTCCCCATGGCTGGGCCGATAGATGAACTCACTCGACCTAAGGCGTAGGCCATTATGGAAGGCATCAGAAAGGCGTTTCCAGCCCCCCAAATGAATGCAACCAATAAAAACATGGGAAGGGTTTTAGAGAAAGCCAAGATAGCCATAGAGATAATATAGATGACAAGACAGGGCAGGATCACCTTTTCTCGACTATACTGATCAAAAATTTTCCCGCCCAAAGAACGCCCAATAAAGAGGACAATAGCAATGGTGGTAAAGAAAAATCCAGGGTTAGTGACTCCTTGACTGATTGCATAAAGTGGAAAAAAGGCAGTTAAAGCCCCCCAGATGAAGAGGGATAGGGAATTGACGATCGATGGGGGAAGGGCTTTCCAATGGATTAAAAAAGTTCCCTTTGAAGATGGATTACCCCGAGATTGAGGCATCACCGGTCTTCTCCCCAATCGATTTGTAATGAAAAATGAGCATAGGGAAAGACCTAAACAAAGCAGAAACAGATAAGAAAAACCAAAGTGATTGATCAGCATCATCCCAACGGATGGGGCGATGGCTCCTGAAAGGGTCATGGCCAGAGTAAAATAGCTGATACTCTCACCTCGATGGGCTCCTGAACTGATGTTGGCAATCAAGGTATAGACAGCCGTATGGAAGAATCCAAATCCAAGCCCCTGAATAAACCTCACCCATAAAAAGGGCCAAAAGGGAGGAGTGAATAGGTAGGCAACTGAGGAGAGGGCGAAGAGAAGTGTCCCAACGATCATAAATTTTTTTTCAGGAACTCTTAAAAGGGCCCATCCAATAAAAGGCCTTATGATTAATGAAGAGAAAAAGTAGATTCCAATTAAAATACCTATCTCTGTCTCTGTAGATCCTGCTCTTGAAAGATAGATAGGGAGGGTGGGGATAAGGAGATGAAAGACAGAAATCAAAGTAAATTGAGCAAAAAAAGCAAGGATAAAGTCATGGGTGAATATCTTTCGGGGTCCTGTTGAAGCTATCATTTTTAATCATCCAACCCTATTCAGTTTTAAATTTTTCCCTCCTTAAGGGGTCATCTCTTTATAAACTTAAACCATATACAAATTCAATTTTTAAAAAGACTATTTTTAACTCATTATCTGAGTGATTTAAAGTTATTTATTAAGAATAGAGAAATATCTCCTCCCTGCATCTCTATTGCAATGATCACAATCACTCAACTTAGGTTTTAATTGTTTTCTCTCGTCAATTGGAAGTTTCATTTCTATAAAGAATCGGAATCTTTAAATACGGTTTAAAAACTGCTTCTTATTCTACTCCATAATGTCGTCGATAAGTTAGGATATAATTTCTTACATCTTTTTTTGTCTTGTATATTCCAAAATGTCCTTCACAGAGGATATCAGCCTCAAGATCAAGAAGCTTCTTTGTTGAGCGCTCGTAATCCTCAAGATTTGAACCAAACTCCTCAAGCAATGGGCCATGGAGATCCTGTCCAAAAAGAACACGCTTCCCATCTCGATCGAGATAGATACAGATCGACCCAGGCGTATGTCCTGGAGTATGGATACAGAAGATTTTCTGGTCTCCAATTGTCAATAACTCCTCAGGTAGTTCAAATTTAACATCTATGGGGGTCGGAGGAAATGTAGTCTGATACCAACTGGCCGCTGTCAGAATAGAATCCCCGTTTTCCAATGGAGGAGCATCCAGCTTGTGGATATAGATCCTTGAGCCGAATCTCTTTTTTAATTCAGGAACCCCACCAATATGATCAATGTGGCAGTGTGTCAGAAGAATTCTATTTAGATTCTTACAATCCATTCCTAACAATTTAATATTATTGATAATTTTATCTACACTCCAACCTGACCCAGTATCAATCAAGACCAGTTCCTCGAGATGAATTAGATAAATACACCCATCACGACCATCTGTAATATCCGGACCCCCAACAATATAAATATCACTCGTAATTTCATATGGTTTCATGTATCTTTCTCCTCATTGTCATGTATTCCTTACCTACGTAATGCATCACTGAAGCTAGAAACCCTATTAGAATCAGGCAGAAATAACTCGGAAAATTTTATAAAACAGATCATTTCATCCAACCGATCATAGCTTTCCGATGGATAAGGAATTCTGTATTCTTTGGATAAGCTATTGTAATCTCCATTCATAATTCAGTAATTTCACCTAGAAAGGAAATCCACTCATCTAAGGTTACCAAAATAGGCTGATAGGGAGGAGAAGGTTATTTTCTTCTTAGTTGCTCCTTCAATCTTGCATAATCCTCTAAGGTAAAGCCTTTCCACTGACAAGGAATGATAGAATTATTATGAAACAGAGGTTCATTTTCAAGATCGAAGGAGGACATTCTCTTTGCCTCTTCAAACAATGGGGTTTGAGGAATGGGTGAGTATTCTACTAATATAGGTTTTGCTCCACACTCCTTTATAAAAGCAATACTTTCCTCCACATCCTTAACATATTGCCCAGGCAATCCTGCCATGAGATAGACCCCAATCTCTTCACTTGAGTATCCTGCTCTTTTTAAAAATTTTACTGCCTGTTTGAATTCATGATTATTCACTTTTCTACCTGTCTTAACCTGTAAATCTTTATTTGAGGTCTCGAGTCCTAAACGAATGGTCTTAAACCTGCTTTTATAAAGGACATTTGCAACTTCTTCATTTATCTCTCTAATATGAATGGCATTAGGAGTATGGAAATTGCAATGAATTTCCCTTTTATTGAGTTCATCCATGATCGGAATAAAATAATTAGATGAATCGACGAGAAGGGCATCATCATAAAAAGCTATATTATTAACCTGATAATGGGTTATCCAATATTCGATCTCATTAATTACGCTGGAAATTTCTTTTCTTACGAATCCTTTTGTTAAAATTGGGGTGGCACAGTAAGTACACTTATATGGACATCCCCTTGAGGTAGAGACACACACATATTCAAGATTTTGATAGAGGTCATAGGCAAGATGGGAATCGGTTTGGGGTTTTGGGTTGGGGGTCGAAAATCTATAACCGGTTAATTCTGAAATTAATTTTATTGCATCGAATTCATTTCCACCCTTAAAAACAATATCAGCGCCTGAATGCCTTTTTGCATGATCGAAGCAGAGGGTTGCGTAAATTCCACCCAGGATTATTGGCACTTTCTTAAAAAATTTCTTTGTAATTTCAATTAATTTGAAAACACCCGGATACCAATAGGTCATACCTGACGTAATACAAATAAGATCAGGAGAATCTACTTGGAGTAATCTTTTCCACAATATTTCTTCAGGAATTCCATATTGGCTATAATTTCTTGGGATAGACTTAAGTTGAAAAGGCTTTTCAATAATAGTTTTAAAAAATTTTCCATCCTTATATTTCTTGCTTTTAATGTTGAAATCGAGGCAGTCAATAAGGCTGACGTTGAACCCATTTACCCTTAGGAGGCTGGCAAGGGATATAAGGCCGAGGGGTCTTACCCATAGATTATAGGCTGCAAAATCTGTAATCCAGGGATTGATGAGAAGAATATGTGGGACAAAATGTTTCACGTGAAACATTTTCAAATCCCTTTCTTAAAACATTTTGATTTGGGTTGAATTCGGAGAAAATTTTATAGCGGAAACCTCAGTCTTTCCCATAACTACATAATTCCTTAGGCACCTAAATGTAATGATTTGTTTGGTGAAATTGCTTTTACCAAACCTTATTTGAAATGCTCCGCCTTATAAAATTTTCCGTGATATTCCTATCTGATTCTAACATGGTTGCCCACATCAATGATTCATTACTGGGAAATAAATATTAGAGGGAACTACTTTCCGATACAGAATTGTTCAAAGATACGATTTAAAACTTCCTCATTGGTCGTCTCACCTACCACCTCGCCAATTGCATCTAAGGCAGACCGGATCTCAAATGCAATAAATTCATTTGATTCTCTTTCATTGAGGCTCTTAATAGCATTAAGAAGATTCTTCTTGGCTTGAAAAAGTGCATTCTTATGACGTAAGTTGTTGATTATTAGATATCCAGGGGTGACTCTTACCTCTCGATGGATTAAAAATGAATAAATGGTTTTCTTTAGATCGTCGATCCCTTCTTGTTTAAGGGCGCTGATCAAGACAATAGGATCATTGCCAAACCAATTCTTTGCCTCTTCCATCGATATTTTTAATGGAAGATCCATTTTATTAACTACGACTACCTTCTTTTTCTCCTTTACTTCATTAAATATTAATAAATCATCCTCGTCTATCTCTCTGCTGCCATCGAGTATTAGAAGGATAAGATCTGAATCCTCCACCCTCTCTCTTGCCCTCCTAATTCCTTCTTCCTCAATGAAATCCAAAGGTTTTCTTAATCCAGCTGTATCGATCAAACGCACTGGAATCCCATAAATGCTTAATATTTCTTCGATTACATCTCTTGTCGTTCCAGGGATCGGTGTTACGATTGCCCGATCTTCTCTCAATAAAACATTTAGGAGGCTTGATTTTCCAACATTTGTTTTCCCTACGATGGCACAGGAGATTCCTTCACGAAAAATTCTTCCTTCCTCATATGAATTTATCCAATCTTCTAATTGTTGGATGATTTTATCAATATCTTTTTTTAAATCTTCCAATGTAATTGGCTCGATTTCTTCATCAGGGAAATCAATATGTGCTTCAATCAATGATAAGTGGTTGATTAATAATGATTTTATTTTATTAAGTTCTCTTTGGAGGCCTCCTCTAAGTTGCTGGTTAGCTATTTCAAGTCCGGCCTGTGTCTTTGCCCTAATTAAGTCAATTACTGCTTCAGCTTGAGTAAGATCAATCCTTCCATTTATAAAGGCGCGTTTTGTAAATTCCCCTGGGGAGGCCAAACGCGCACCTTCACTTAATACCAATTCTAAGACCTTCTTTAATACTAAATAACCTCCATGACAGTGTATTTCTACAATATCTTCTCTTGTGTAGGTTTTTGGAGACTTCATCAGGACAATCAACACTTCATCTATAGGACTTCCACTTACTGGCTCAATAATTTCACCATAATGAAAGTGGTGGGAGATAAAGTGGAATCTATTCGCTTTTGGTCTGAATATTCTTTTGGCGATGGTTTCGGCTGAGGGACCGCTTATACGAACGATGCCAATCCCGCTCTCTCCATAAGGGGTTGAAATAGCGGCAATCGTCTCATCTTGAATAATCGATTTCTTGGAAGAATTGGAAAATTTATTTTTATACAACTTATTGAATTAATTATACTATTTTCTACTCTTCTAATGGTGAAATTTTTACCTTCTTATGTTCGCCTTCACCAATGCTTTCTGTTTTTAAAAGGGGGTCTCCTTTAAAGGTGAGATGAATAATCCTCCTATCTTGAGCATTGAAAGGACCAATGGTAATCGCATGCCTTGTCTTTTTAACCTTCTCACCTAATCGATGGGCCATTTTGGATATTCTCTCTGACCTTCTTTTCTGGTAATTATCTATATCGATAACGACTCTCTTATGATCTTTCAATTTCTTATTGATCATTCGGTTAATTAGAAATTGGATTGATCCCAAAGTTTCACCATGTCTACCAATAAGTACCCCCCTACGGTCTCCCTTTATTTCAAGAAAGAGGTTTCCTTCTTTTAAAAATCCTTCAACTTCGGATTGAACTCCCATCCTCTCTAACAGACCTATTAATATTTTTTTAGCAATTTCAATAGATTCCAAAAATAAATCCTTATGTTTTCTTATTTATATAATATTGATGAGCAATTGATAAAACATTATTAATTAACCAATAGAGTACTAATCCAGAGGGAAAATTTAGAAATAGAAAGGTGAACATAATCGGCATAAGCAGAAACATCTTGGCCTGTGTCGGATCCGTAGCGGTTGGGGTCATCTTTTGTTGAATGACCATGGTAGCTCCCATGATGAGAGGAGTAACATAGATTGGATCTTTGGCAGAGAGATCTAAAATCCAAAGAAAGAACGGGGCATGTCTCATCTCGATCCCATTTTGAAGGGCATTATAAAGTGCGATAAATACTGGAATCTGGATGAGCATTGGTAAACAACCACTTAATGGATTGATCTTCCTCCTTTTATAGAGAAGCATAATCTCCTGTTGGAGCTTTGCCTTGTCATTTTTATACTGTTGTTGAAGCCTTTTCATCTCGGGCTGAACCTTTTGCATCTCTTTCATTGACTTCATGCTGATCTGAGTAAGGGGTAAAAAGATGATTTTTATTAAGATACTGAGGATAATGATATCCAGTCCATAATTCTTGGTGACCAAATGGGTTAGCCTTAGGAACCATAAAATGGGCTTGGCAATAATAGTAAAGAAACCAAAATCTACAAGTTTTTCAGCTCCAATTCCTAATGCCTTTAAGTGGTTCTCATCCTTTGGTCCTAAGTAGATCTGGTAGTTTATTTTTATTTTATCTTTATTTGGAATAGAAAAGGGCGAAGGAGAAATCTCAGCTATCAGTCTATTTTCCTCTAAGCCCTTGATTGATAATGATATTTCCTGTGACGGCGGAGGGATTAATAAGGCTGTGAAATATTCACCCCCAAAAGAGAACCATTTTATTTCACCCTTCTCTTTGATTTCAAATGGTTCAATCGTCGTTTTGGGAGCTCCACAGCTTGGGACACACCCTGAAGTAGAAGCTCCACCAAACTGTTTCTTCTCAATTTTCTCCCCTCTAAGGAAATAATAACTCAAACCATAATCCTTATTATTTTCTTTTATCAGTTTGATTAATTCGATCTTCCCAATCCATTCCAATCCAACAGGGATTTTAATCTCTTTTAAAGATTGATTTGTTACCTCTACTTCCATGACGATCTTATATTGATCAGAAATAAATTTAAAGCGTTTTATTATTTTCAAATCATCCCCTAAGTCTTTAAAAAATGTAATTTCACCTACCTCTCCAGGCCCAAGATTGAGTTGTTCTTTATCAACACGCCAATTTCCATTAAAGGAAGGTAATGTTAATCTTAAGGGAAGATTATTTTCTTCTTTTATGTTGATTAGATCAAGTGGCTCTGGCTCCTTTGTTTTTTCAATGGGATAACCGAGAATCTTTTTCACGAATTGAGTCAATTTAATAGTAATGGCTGATTGATTTACCCTGTCCTTATAATTTTTTAGTTTAAAATGCTTTAATCTTGCACCCTCCAGGGTAAAAATGGCTATATAATTTCTTGTCTCTACAACCACCTCTTTGGTTGGAATGACCTCTCCTTTTATGGGGATTTTTTCTTTTATTAATAGGGATTCTTCATCAGCTCTTCTTCTTTCTGCCTCCTTTATGGGTGAAACCACCTCCCTTTTTTCTTCCTGGATTGGGGATTTTATAGGTTGGGGAGGAAATAATTTCGATTGGATAAAACTCCAAAAAATAATTATAAGAAATGTTAATATTATTGCGAAGATAGCTCTTTTTTCCATAATTTTTTAGGTCTAAATCTCAAATTTAGTATTGATTTCGAATTTCTGGAACTGGATCATAACCACCAGGGTGGAATGGATGGCATTTGAGCAGTCTCTTCAATATGAGTCGGCTTCCATCTTTGATCCCAAAACGGTGAAGAGCTTCAATGGCATAGGATGAACATGAAGGGGTGAACCGACAGCAAGGACCAAGGAAAGATGAAATCGTAACCCTATAGATATATATCATCGCGATAAGGCTTTTCTTAAATAAAATTTTTTCCATTTCTATAATAAAATCAAATATTTATTTAATTAATATCTTTTTTAACTCTTCTTCAGTTTCTTGATATCGATTAATTGAGCACCCCTTTTTTACCATAATAATAATATCATAAAAATTCTTAATCTGACTTTTATTTTGACGAAAAAATTCTCGAATATATCTTTTAATTCGGTTTCTTAAGATCGCAGGACCAATTTCCTTTTTTATAACGATCCCCAATCGATGGATGGGGTTTTCGCTCTCTTTCATATAGAATACAAAGTTTCGAGAGGAGATCCTTTTCCCTAATTTTAATATCTTTTTAAACTCCTGAGGTCGAGTGATTCGCTCCTCTTTTCTAAATCTGAATGATCCTTTCAATTCGATATAATCCTCCACGCATTGGATCATTCCTTAGGAATTTTAAATATTAAACAGTCAATCTTTTTCTTCCCTTCATTCGTCTTCTTTTTAAAACTTTACGACCGCTTTTCGTACTCATCCTCTCTAAGAAACCATGTGTTCTTTTTCTCTTAATATTGCTCGGTTGGTAAGTCCTTTTCATCGGATCCCTTCAATTCTAATTTTATTAAGCAATTAAAAGTTCTTTATAAGATACAAACTTATTGATTGTCAAGTTAAACTCAAGAGATCTCTGAAAAAGTATCTTAAGCCATATAGAATGGAGAGGGGTGATGGAAAAACTTTTGAGCAGATACCTTTAATATTA
>JBBIRT010000012.1:0-5853 GCA_037441725.1 Deltaproteobacteria bacterium
CATACTCTCTCATTTCCCTGGCAACCAGATGACTCAGTGAGAGAGGAACCTCCGGCCAGACTGCATGGATCATTTCTCCTGATCTTTTTTCATTTTCTGGATTAACGTAGGAATGCAAAAAACAGACAGCGATCGCCTCTACCCCATTCTTTTTAAATTTCTGGATAACCTCCTCCATCTCTTTTTCATCGATTTTTTCAATAATCTCTCCAAGGTGGTTTGTCCGCTCACGGACCCCCAATCGCAGGTATCTTGGAACCAGGGGCTTTGGCTTTTTCCAAAGATAGTCATATAACTCTTTCTTGTTTCCTCTTCCCATCTCCAATACATCGGTAAACCCATTTGTGCAGATCAGGCCAATCTTTGCACCTTTTCGTTGGACTATGGTATTAATCCCGGCTGTGGTCCCATGAATAAATAGATTGATCTCAGACAGGTTCACTTTGATCTTTTTTATGGCATCCAGGACCGCCTGTCCAATATCCCAAGGTGTACTCCTGACTTTATCCACTACCATCCTCATGGAGCTTTCATCAATATAAACGATATCCGTAAAAGTCCCTCCAATATCTACTGCAATCCGTTTCATACGGTTTATCCCTTTATGATGGTTTCATCATCGGCAAAGCATAAAAATCGTGATCCCCCAATACCACCTTTTGGTAAAGGGTGAGAGATCCAGAGATTTATTTATGAGACCAATGTTTATCTCCAACTGGAAACTTGCAATGGGGTACGGAACAATCATGGCAGTTGCAGAGCCGTAGTTGAGGTAATTGGGCTCCTTTCGATTGTTCAATACACTCAATGGCCTTCTTTACTTGATCGTCCTTCCCTTTAATGATGAGAGTGATTGCCCCTTCGGCTCCACCTAAACCCCCTGCAGCCATAGGTATGGCTTTGGCTCCACTCAATATCTGAATGGCATCTAATTCATTGACGGTTTCCCCTCCCTTGCAAGGAAATAAACCTGTGGGTAATCCCATGGCATAATCATATTTGGCCGGTTTCGCCTCCACTACCGCTTGGTGAATTGAAACAGGAATCAATTTTTCTAACCCAACGGGATAAATCAGATGGAACTTTATCTTCCTCCATGCTGAAAGGATATAACCCATTGATTTTTGATCACCTAACAATACTCCGACATTCCCTTGGGGATCCAATGCATTTACCCCTTTGATAAAAACATCTGACGAAGTCAAACGGTTTAATAAGTCAGAAAGCTTCCTCCCTAAAGTGAGCTTCCCATTTTCAATCACCCAGCAAGCTCGAAAATCCCCTGGATCAGGATTGGTATTTTGGGGAGTATACCCTCCGAGTACCATAGCCATCTCAACACATAATCCTCTGGGCGTAACAACCCCGCAAACCCAATAGTTGGTTTTAGGCCTTTCTCCTGTGATCTCCTCAACAATGAAATAAGAACTACTACTGGGGTGTAAAACGATCAACCCTTTTTCCGCAGCCTGCTTTACAATGTCAAGCTTTGCAATGGCTTTAGATATCAATTTTTTAGATTCCGCAGGAGTTAAGACAACTTGGGCTAACATAGCATTCTCCTTATACTGATCGCTCCTTCTATCATCCTAAAAAGGCTCTTCTTACGGAGTCATTGGCCATCAATTCATGGATATTCCCTTCAAGAACAACTCGTCCTACCTCAATCACATAGCATCTTTGAGACACCTTGGTCACTAATCCAGCATTCTGTTCTACAAGGAGAACACTGATTCCACTCCGATGGATATCCAAAATCGTTTCAGCAAGCTGATTGATCACCAGGGGTGCCAGTCCAAGTGAGGGTTCATCCATCATAAGGAGTTTAGGCCTCGCCATTAAAGCGCGACCGATGGCCAGCATCTGTTGCTCCCCTCCACTCAGACTCCCTGCCTTTTGATCTCTCCTCTCCCTGAGTCGAGGGAAAAGGTTAAAAACCTTTTCCAAGTCGAGAGAGATCCCTCCCCTATCCTTTCGCAGGTAGGCTCCCAATTTAATATTGGCCAGGACACTCATATAAGGAAAAAGTTTTCTTCCCTCTGGAACATGGGCAATTCCAAGCCCAACAATTTGATTAATGCGCATGCCGGTGATCTCTTGCCCTAAAAACTCAATCTTTCCTGAATAGAGGGGGACAAGCCCTGAGATGGCTTTCAAGATCGTACTCTTGCCTGCGCCATTGGCGCCGATGACGCTCACGACAGATCCCTCCTCAAGGGAAAGGGAAATATCCTTGATCGCTTCAGCCGTCCCGTAATGAACAGTAATCTTACTCAATTCAAGTAGCATCTTCACTCGATCCAAGGTAGGCTTGAATCACTTCTGGATTTCCCCTGATCTCCTCAGGGGTTCCCTCTGCAATTTTTCTTCCAAAATTGAGTACCACAATTTTCTGGCATAGACTCATCGCCGCTCTCATGTTGTGTTCAATTAAAAGGATCGACATTCCCCTTTTCCACAATCGATCAATCAACTGGATGGTCTCAGAAACCTCTTCTGCATTCATTCCACTTAAGGGTTCATCCAGTAGAAGCAGCTTGGGCTCAGCAGCCAAGGCAATAGCCATTCCAAGGATTCTCTTATGGCCGTGGGCAAGGTTTCGAGCCATAACATCCGCCATTTTATTCAATCCAACCAAGTCCAAGAGTAATTGGGCCCGGTTTACAATATCTTTCTCTTTCCGCCGACTGCTTCGTGTATGGAAAATGGTTTCAAAGAACCCTACCCCTGGTTTAAGATGACAGGCAAGGATAACGTTTTGAAGAACCGTGAATTCAGGGAAAAGATTATCTCCTTGAAAGGTTCGGACAATCCCATATGTGGCGATCTCGTGGGGGGACCTCATGGTAATGTCTCTTCCCTCAAATACCACCTGCCCTTCAGTGGGGCGTAAGAATCCAGTGATCAGGTTAAAGACAGTGGTCTTGCCTGCTCCATTGGGCCCAATCAGACCCACGATATTCCCTAATTTCATGCTCATATCCAGACCACATACTGCTGCCAACCCACCAAAGTATCTTGTTAATCCCTTGATCTCAAGCATACCTCTTCCTATTAAGGATAAATCTATCCATCACGATTTTGGCGCGTCCTGGAAGTCCAACCAAACCCTCCGGCATAAAAAAGATGACTGCCATCAGGACTGCAGCAAAGAAAAAAGGGACAAAGGCCTTGAGAGGACGTAAGGCTTCAGGCAAGAGGGTAAGAACCATGGCCCCCAGAATTGGACCAACAAAATATTTCTCCCCTCCAACGGTCATGTAAATTAGGATATAGATAGTATAAAGAAAACTGAAACTATCTGGATTGATGGCAGAGATATAATGCGGGTAGAACCCTCCTGTGACACCTGCAAAGAAAGAACCAAGGCCAAAGGCAAGGACTTTAAAACCAGTGGTGGGGATGCCAACACTTTCAGCGAGGGAATCCGATTGCCGAATGCCAAGGAAGGTTAAACCCACCCTTGAATGTTCAATGGCATAAAGAATAAGAAGGGAAAGCAACATCAGAGTCAACATCAGATAATAAAAATCTGTTTTTGACGAAAAGGTAAGGTTAAGGAGACCAAAGAGTTTGATCGGGTCAGGCCGGGGAATATTGAAAATGCCAGTGCTCCCACCGGTTAAGCCCTGCCATTGTTGAGCGGTCAATACCACCATTTCACTAAAGAAAATGGTAACAATAGAAAAATAGATCCCCTTCAGTCGTGAAAAAGGAAAACCCACCAAACAGGCAACCAATGCAGCAAAAAGACCTCCCAGGGGCATGGACAACCAAGATGAAAAGCCCAACTTCATGACCAATAGGGTTGAGGTGTAGGCACCGATTGTCATCATTCCTCCATGAGCCAATGACATTTGGCCGGAGAGGTTGATGAGACGTAAACTGCTTGCCAGAAGGATATTCATCATCGTCAAGATCAGAGTATGGAGGTGGTAGGGGCCTTGGAAGATCAAAGGGAGAAAGAATAGAAAGGTGATAAATAGAAGAAAGCTAAAAAGGGAAATCAACAATTTTTTATTCATGTCCTAAGAGGCCTTGAGGTCTGAAAAGCAGGATCATGATGATGGTGGCAAATCCAACGAGTCCAGCGATATGGGTCGTCGTCAAGGCTGGTAAAATGCCATCCACCAGTCCGAGAATCAGTCCGCCCATAACCGCTCCAGGAACACTGCCTAACCCTCCTAAAATTATCACCGCGATTCCTTTCATCAAGGCAAAACTACCCATGGTAGGATGAATGCTAAACAGGGATCCGATCAAAGCGCCTGCCAGGGCGGCCAAACCACACCCTAAAAACATGGCAATGGATGAAATCCGATCAATATCCATCCCCTGGAGCGCAGCTCCTTCCCTCTCCTGAGAAATAGCGAGCATGGCTTGGCCGGTCTTTGTGAATTTAATAAATAGAAACAACACCACCAGTAGACCCAACCCCACAAGAACAATGATCAGTCTCTTCCAGGAAATGGCAATCCCTAAGATCTTCAGAACCCCTGTAATCGGATTGGTATAGGTTCTAGGATTACCCCCTGCAATTGATAAAACGATATTCTGAAGAATAAGGATGAGGGCAATTGAAATGGTAAAGGCTCGATCAGGTTGTCCTCGAAAGGGTCGAAAACATGAGCGCTCCAAAACGATTCCAAGCCCCCCGACGAATAGGGTTGAGATGATTAATGCAAGGACGAAATTGACTTCGAGGATAGCCACCAAGTAGTAGACACAATACGCACCGATCATATAGATTTCACCATGGGACACCTGCACGATACCCATGATACTCATGACCAGAGTTAATCCCAATGCCACAAGGATATAAATTCCGCTTAAGGTCAATCCATTGAGGAAGGTTTGGGCTAAGGCATTGAGGCTCATATAAGTTTCCAATTCATTTGGGAATCTCTATTTTTGAATATTTAGGTGCAATCACAGCATGCACAAATAGAATGGGCTGATCCACCCTTTTGAAATGGAGAGGACAATGGATTAAACCCTTTGGGACATAGACACTCGTGGGGGTGGTAATGGTGTATATCTCCTGCTCCTCCCCGAGTCCCATCTCAATCTCAGCTCCTAAATCCTCCATCTCTTTGAGCCCAAGAAAATAAAGATACATATCAAAGTCATGGTAATGGGGGCTCTCCTCCATCAGAACAGGTTTTGAAATGTGAAAAAACATAAGGGAAAAGTCTGATCCGTATTGCTCTTCCCCTGAAAACCTGATCTCCGGCCCAAACTTATCAATCCTTACAGGGGATCTGACTACATATTTGCTATATTTAGGCTCAGCCATCTTCTTTTCCTCCTTTCACTTTTTATTTAATCAATGAAATGAATGACCATCTATAAGGGTAACGCCCCACCCATCATGGAGAATTGAGTATGATGCTCAGTAAATTTTCAAAGGAAAATCAAGATCTGAAAAATAGGTTGAATCTCTCCCCCTAACATCAAAGAGAACAGATGCAAATCGATGAACGGTCTCACCTCTTCCACCTGTTCTCTTTGGATGAAGGAAGAACAGAAACAATCTTTTGGGAGTCTCTCCTAAGTAATTTCCTTTAAGATAGGATATCCTTCAATCCCAACGCTTCAATACGGTCTTTACGGATTGCTCCAGTCTCTGGATCGAAACCCATGGCCTCATAGTATTGTCTTTTTAATCCTTCAAGATCAAGGGTAATATCCTTCAAAGCCCCTACCCTTAAAGGAGGATTCCCTGCAATCCTCGGAGGCATAGTAAATTCTTTCGGCTTAAACCCTTCCCTTAAATTGAAGGCGTGAAGAAGTGTTGCAATCCTTTGGCCCGTGGTAATCGTGCGGGCACTGCGGGATTTTCCCAGTCCGCCT
>JBBIRT010000012.1:5863-35531 GCA_037441725.1 Deltaproteobacteria bacterium
ATCAACTCATCCCCTGTCAGGTCCCAACCCGTTATGGCTTTCATAAGATCAATGAATGGAAAATTTAGGCCATCTGCAGCAAACAGACAGGTACCAGAAACTTCTACCAAGTATTGCCGAGCTGAAATGATGGCATGGATCTTTCCTTTCCCTGTCGGATCATATTTTTCTAACTTATCAGGAAGCCCTTTGACCCCCCAGGGAGCAAAGATGGTGGGATTGACCATTCCACTTTCAAGAAACTGGGTGCCCCCCCGTGTATGTCGGGCAGGGGTAGGATCTGACACATAGGTGGCCCCCCATCCAGGAGCAAATCTTGGATCATGCATAGGTACCATCTCTCCGCCCACGTGCATAGCAAACTTCTCGGCCCCTCTCCCAATCTTGGAAGCAGCCATCTTAGCCCCATCCGCCAAAAGGTCACCAATCCCCTCCCGTTTGCACATCTTTTTCAATACCTCAATGATGGCATCACTGTTACCCCAGGTGAGTTCCAGTCCATCGGTCTCTTTCTTGGTTAGAATTCCATTCTCATAACATTCAATAGCAAAGGCAATGACCGCACCGGCTGAAATCGTATCGAATCCATGGAGGTTGCAAAGTTCATTGGCATAGATGATGGACTCCATATTGTCGTTGAGACACATGGGTCCAAAGGCAGCCAGAGTCTCATACTCGGGTTTATGCCCCTTTTCCACGCGGTATTTTCCTGTATCAACTTTCATCCAGTGACCACAGGCAATGGGGCACCCTGTGCATGCATACTTCTTGATCGCATATTTCTGAAGCCCCTCCCATCCCACCTTGGCCCATTTTTCTTCTGGAAAGTCTTCAATGTTGTTTCCTCCCCAATTTTTGATGGGGGTATCGTGTGTGGCCAGATGGGGAACCACAGCCCCTGCTGTCCCAGTTCGACTCAATACCTGGTACATTCCAGAAGGATTTTCCTTGATTTCTTTTGCCATCTCTTTCACAAGAGCCTCTATCCTTGCCTTATCGAAAAGATTTGGTTTCAAGGAGCCATCACAGGCCACTGCCTTCAGGTTCTTTGAACCCATCACTGCACCCAGACCTGACCGGGCAGCCGCCCGTCCGCTATCATTCATTACCGCTGCAATTCGGGAGAGTCTTTCTCCTGCCATGCCAATACTGGCAATCTTAAGATTAAAATTCCCATTATCCTTTCTAATCTGTTCCTCTGTTTGAACGGTATCCATCCCCCATAGATGGCGGGCATCTTTGATCTCAGCTTTACCCTCTCGAATGAGGAGATAAACAGGATAGTCCGCTTTGCCTTCAAAAAAGACAAGATCATAACCGGATGCCTTCAGGGCATTGGCAAAATTCCCTCCACTATTCGCACCCCCCCAGTAATTTGTAAGTGGGGATTTTCCCATGGTATGAAACCGACAAGTTGAGATTGCCCCAGAAAGTGTCAGGGGACCGGTTCCCACCCCAAAAATATTTTCTGGGCCAAGGGGGTCGATCCCAGGCCTCATCCGCTCCATGATCACCCTTGCACCAATTCCATAGCCTCCAATAAAATCCCTGGCTAATTTCTCGCTCATCTCCTCTTCATCAATCTTCTTTTCTGTCAAATTGACAAAGAGCATCTTTCCCATATAACCATATTGAACTTTCATTAGAATAGACCTCCTTTTACTTTTGAATTGACCCCTCTTCTCAACAGCTTCTAAATGGCTGCCTGGCCGCCATCAATAGACATTGCCAGAGCCGTAACAAATGAGGCAGCGTCTGAGCAAAGCCACATCACAGCTTCAGCAACCTCCTCAGGCTCTCCCACCCGTCCCATGGGGACCATCTCTTTAGCCTTTTCACTGGCCCCTGGGAGGGCAGCCTCTACCCTCTCAAAAAGTGCAGTCCTAACAGGTCCTGGACATACACAGTTGATTCGGATACCGGTTTTGGCATATTCCAAGGCGGCTGTCTTGGTTAATCCGACACAGCCAAATTTACTGCTCACGTAGGCAGGATCAGCAGGATGGGCAGACAATCCGGAGATCGATGCAGTATTCACAATCGCCCCTTTCCCACCTTGTTTAAGCATCTGTTGAATCTCATATTTCATACAAAGCCATACCCCCTTGAGGTTGATGGCCTGAACAATATCCCAGTCCTCCTCTTTATAATCAGCCGTTGGAACTCCTATCCCTCTGTTGATCCCTGCATTGTTAAAGGCAAAATCGAGTTTCCCATAGGTGTCAACCGTCTTTTTAACGAGGGCTTGTACCTCCTCTGATTTCGAGACATCGGTTTTGATAAAAATCGCCTCTCCCCCTAATTTACGAATATGATTGACGGTCTCTTCTCCACCCTTCATGTCCACATCAGCCACCACGACTTTAGCTCCCCTGGAAGAGAAGGCGTAAGCTGTTGCCCTTCCCATCCCAGAGCTCCCACCTGTGACGATCGCCACCTTCCCTTCGAATTCACGTGGCATGGTTTAACCTCCTTGTTTCATTTTTCTATGAAATCCAATTGTTCCACCTTTCCATTGACAATTCGTGAAAGGGTAACAGGCCTGATAATGACCTGATCAACACCAAAGATCTCTTTGCCACCCCATCTGCCCTTCCCCCAAATCGTATCAATGCTCTTCATCTGTTTAATGGTGGCCACGACCTTATCAGGATCAAAACTGTTTGCTTTTTCAATACATTGTAACATTGGATAAAGGGCATCAAGACCCAGCATGCTATCCATGATATAGGGTTGATTGGCCTTTTCAACCAATCTTCGAAGATCCTTCACGATTGGCAACATCTTATCACTTAAAACATCAGGACCTCCATGAAAAAGATCATAGGCATATTTCTTGTTAAGCATTCCATTGACCAAATTAATGTCACCAAAAAGGCCTGGAGCAAATATCGGTCCAGTAAATCCTAATTCCCTCGACTGATTAATAATCCCTGCACTCCAAGGAACAATGGAGACCACAATATTGATTACATCCGGCTTCTTCTCCAAAGCCTTAGTCAATATGGGATAAAAATCCTCTGTAGGAATTTTAAATTTCTCTAAAAATACCAATTGGAGTCCATGTTTATGGATGGCTTTCTCATTCAGTTCCAAGGCGGTGTTCGCTCCTGGATCATCCGGCATGATGATGGCAATCTTTTTGGCTTTTGGGTAGGTCTTAGTCAAATAATCGAAACACGGCTCAATATTATACAAGCTTGAATCTGCATAGAAACCATATTTAATCTTAGGATTGACTTCCTCAGGACCTAACCCGAAGGCCTTCATCCGAAAGATTTTGGCCTCCTCGGCAGTTGGGATCAAAGCTAAATCAGTCACCATAAACATCGGAGGAATTAGGAATTTGATTCCTTCCTGGATCAACTTATTGGTTGCAGCAATGGCTCCAGGCGGGGAGGATTGGTCATCCTCAGCAATAATTTTAATATTATATTTTTTGCCCCCTACCATCACTCCGCCCTTCTGGTTGATCAAGTCTTCAGTCGGTTTTACTGCATCATACATCGGTTTAAATGCAGGGGCCATGGGGCCTGTGACTGAAGTGATCAAACCAATTTTTAAAATATTACCTTGAGCCACAGCCTCTCTGAGAAAAGAGTTTGAAAAAAGTAATAAAGCAAAATTCAATAATAAAAGCACCATGAATATTAATTTTTTTCTTTCCATATTCTCCTTCCTCCTTCTCATTGAAATTGATTCATTTTCCATATTGTTAAATAATTAACTCTCTAACATTTCACTATGATCTAAATCATATAACTAGATAAATTATCCATCATTAACCTCAATGAAGCGATTTTTATCCCTCCCTACTCAGCATGACTGCTCTAAAAGCCTTTTTGGTATCCCTGTCTTCCAAGATGTAAAGAAGTACTCAATTTAGGATTTTATAAAAAAGCCCATATTTCGATAGGATTAAGAAGTTAAAAGATAGGAATGAGCGTATTGATTCAGATGAATTCACCTACTGATGGCTATGTTGGGCTAAGGATTGAAGTTTGGCCTGGTCTAAAATAATAATCTTCCCCCGACTTGAAGAAATGATGCCAGCAGATTTCAATTTACTCAAAACCCTAATGGAGGTCTCTGTAGTGGTTCCGGCCAGTTCTGCAAGCTCTTCTCGGGTTAAAAGGAGAGTTGTTCCAAATTTTGAAAAAAGCATGTAAAGAAAATGACACAGTCTTTGTTCAACCGTCTCTCCGACCAGGTCTAAAATCCTTTCATATTCATTATCCAAACCCTTTCCAAGAATGCTGACAATATTCATGGCAATGATGGGATACTTTTCCACCAGAAATAAATAATCCTTTTTCTTAATGGATAAAACCACAACCTCGTCAATGGCCTGTGCAGTGACAAAATGCCTTTCTCCAAATAGGGCAGAGGCATTCAACGTATCACCAAAACTTGCAATTTTAACAATGATATGTTTCCCATGGGAAGAGACCTTAAACGTCTTTACAATTCCTTTTTGAACGACATAAAAAAAGTGTGGGGGATCCCCTTGATGAAAGATATACTCTCCCTTTTTAAATCGATGTGAGGATGAAAATGACGCAATTTCGTAGATTTGATCTCTATTTAACCCTGCAAAGGTGGGGCAAGCCTTGAAAACCTCTATGCTTGTATTGAGATCACCTTTTAGATTAAACTTCTCCATTCCTTTCAAGGCCACCCTTTTAATAAAACCTTTCCTTAAACCTTCCCCCCCACCTAACAGGCAATATATCATGCCAATTTTATCCTTGTCAATTCAATCTCTTAGGCAATCTGTCTTGCACTGTCAATTCTCCATCGCGAGATCTCTGAAAAAGTATCTTAAGCCATATAGAATGGAGAGGTGTGATGAAAAAACTTTTGAGCAGATACCTTTAATATTAAAGCACAAATTTCGAAACATAATGAAATGACACTATGTTAGCAGTGGCAACGGTTACCCATAAATTAAACGCCTGCATTCAAAAGTTTTGGAATTACACCTCTCCATTCAATCTTGGAAGTTTTTCAGAGCTCTCATCGCCAAGAATCCAATTTTTTCTGAATTATGATAGAGATCATATTCATAGCCAATAGAATGTGGTAGGTTGTTCACAAGTGTTTTAAGAAAAAGACCTGCTGTCCTTCTTCATCGTTCAATAATAGTCATTGCATTTTTTATTGTGGAGGTATAATCTAAGGGCATAGAGTAATGCACTGATATGATGAAAAAGGGGAGCTTAGAATAGAAAGGAGGTGAGAGGCGATTCTAAGAGACCAATGGGGAAAAGAGGGCTTTTCCTATTTATCATTCTTTCTTAAAAAGACCAATGACAGGAGGGAAATGATTATGAAGAGAATATTGATAGGGTTATTCATATTCGGACTAGTCTTTTTCTTTGCAAACCTTATGAATTCAGGTACGGCTAACGCACAGAAAAAACCTGTGGTCTTGAGGCTTGTCGTACCCATCCCAACCACTGACTATCCCCTTGGATGGCTCGCTGATGATTTTGCCAAGAGGTTCAATGCCCGATCAGGCACTGACTACAAGATGGAAGCTCATGGGGGAGGTGCCCTGGCCAAACTCCCTGAATATTTTGATGCCCTTAGAATAGGTACGGTCGAGATGGCCTGTGCCCCTTGGGGGTTTTACAGCTTTATGGATCCGAGGCTTGGTCTGATCGAAACCCCCTTCCTCATCAATAACCAGGAGGCAGGCGCCTATGCTACAAAGGCCTATCTGCCTTTGTACGATCAGATACTTCAAGAGAAATTCAACCAGAAGGGGTTGAGCCTCATGAGCCTTGCTGGCGTCGAATTAGTATCAACAAAACCCGTGAAGACCATGGAGGACTGGAAGGGCCTCCTTGTAGGGGCCTTAAGCCCCGCCACTGCAGTCATGATCAAAGACCTCGGCGGTGCTCCTACAACGATCATGTGGACTGACTTCTATGAATCCTTACAAAAGAAAGTGGTCGATGCAGTCACCACAGGCACCCACGGTGCAGTGGCCACAAATTTGCATGATATATGTAAACATGTAACCCTCTTCTACGGGCTTGCAGCATGGAACGGCTATTCCATCAACCTTGATATCTGGAAGAAAATGCCACCCAATATTCAGAAGATCCTTCAGGAGGAGGCCACCCATACCGTCAACAAGATGCATGAAATCATGACCAAACTCGATGCAGAAGATATTAAGGCCTTTAAGGGAAAGGGAGTGACGGTTTACACCGTTCCACCTGCAGAAAGGGAGCGCTGGGTGAAGGCCCTGACCCCTTATAAAGAAAAACAGCTTGCAAGCTTTGGGGACTTTGGAAACAAGATCAAACAGATCGCTGATGAGGCAAACAAAAAGTTTCCCTATAAGGGGATGGCAGTTCAGTAAATCTCTTTTATTTAGAAAAAAGGCTGACCTGTCGGAGATGGGTTTTTTCGTCAGGTCAGCCTTGATTTTTCTTAACTGAAGGATGGATTCATGTTTCTGAAAATCGCTCATGGATTTGATTCTTTCGTTAGAAAAGCAAGTCATGTCTTGATAGTCCTCGGTGGGATTCTTACGGTTGCAATGGTCTTTATCACAACCTATGGTGTGGTGATGCGATATTTTTTCCGTAGGCCTGAACCCATTTCTTACGAACTATGTACCATTTTTATGTTATGGGCATTTCTTTTAGCCATCTCTTCAGTGGAGTTGTTTGACCAACATATCCGTGCTGACATCTTTATTCAATTTGCTCCTCCACGACTCCGGAATTTCCTCCATAGCATTGTCAGTCGTATATTGGGGTTTGTCTATTGTATCATCCTTACATGGAAAGGTTGGGATGTTGCCATGTATTCCCTCAAGATCAATGAAAGAAGCTTTTCGGTATGGGGAGAACCCCTTTTTCCTGTTAAGATTCTGATCCCCATCTGTTATGGCTTACTAAGCCTCGTCATCTTCAGGAATCTCTGTCATGGGATTGCTGAGTATCGTTCAAAGACTTTGATCAGGGATGGTGTATGATGGATCATTTTTTAGCCGCCCTCTTATGTATCGCCATCATGTTGATCATCTTAAATACAGGATTACCCATTGCTTATGCTTTAGGATTCAGCTCCATGATTGTTGGATTTCTCACCTATGGAACCGTGGCTCTTGAAAAATTGGGCTGGACCACATTCCATACCCTGTTTATCCCGGCCTGGATCCCTTTACCTCTCTTTACTTTTATTGGCTGTGTCATTGCTCAGACGAAGATCGGAGAAGATCTTTTTGGGGCTGCAAGGCTATGGTTGTCTCGCATTCCTGGAGCTCTGGTGGTCTCAAGCATTATGGGTCAGGCTGGGATGGCTGCAACCTTAGGCTCAAGTGCAGCCACCATCCTTTCGATTGGTCCGGTTGCCATGCCAGAGCTCGAAAGGTACCACTATGACAGAAAGATTAGCCTTGGGGCCTTAACCTGTGGGGGTGTACTTGGGCCCTTGATCCCTCCAAGTGGGACAGCCATTGTAATTTCAGGAATTGCAGGAGCGGTGGTTCCCTTGGGTCGTCTTCTGATTGCTGGGATTATTCCTGGTATCCTCTTGGCCATCATGCTGGCAATCGTTCCTATTTTTATATGTACAAGAAACCCTTCCCTTGGCCCTCCGGCTGGGAAGGTAAGTTGGTCTGATAAACTCTCGTCCCTCAAAAGGGTGTGGCCAGTCATGCTGACCTTCTTTGCCATCCTCGGCTCCATCTTTTTTGGAATAGCAACAGCCACTGAAGCAGGTGGGGTCGGAGCATTTATAGTATTGATTGTGGCTGTGATGGGTTATGGTGTCCGGGTGAAGGGAATCTATAAAGCTATGATCGATACCGTCAGGATCAATGCCCAGATCATGTTCATCTTGGTGGGAGCTGGGTTCTTTTCATACATTGTAGGAAGCCAAAAATTGGCAAAGCAATTGGTTGATTGGGTATCAGTCGTGGGACCCCATCCAATCTTGGTAGTGGTCATGATACAGATTCTTCTATTGATTTTAGGGTGTTTTATTGATGGAATGACCATCATGATGATCACCATCCCCATCTTCATGCCTTTGATCCTCTCTATAGGACTGGATCCCCTCTGGTTTGCCATTTTGTTTGAAGTCAATATGGAGATTGCCCTGATCACCCCCCCGATGGGGATCAATTTCTTTTTAGTGAAAAACGTCTTTCATATCTCCAGCACTGACCTATTTAAAGGGGTATTACCTTATCTTGCGATGCTCATCATCTTCTTATTTATCCTGGTAGCCTTTCCGCCACTGAGCACTTGGCTTCCAAGCCTGATGATAGGAAAATAGTTTTTTCTTTTGGTTGTCGGTTTTCTTATCTTAAGTTGTTTAATCCTGCCTCCTGGGGGATGTTGATTTTGAATAGAATCTTTATCATTAGATAGGTGGGGGGATAAAGTGAAAGGAGAAGAACTGATCAGATATTTGAATCAAAGACCGGTAAACTTAAAGGAAGCAAAAGAGAAGGGGCTCAAGATCATTGGCTATTTTCCCGGAAATTACGTCCCTGAAGAAATGATTTTGGCCTCTGGCGCTATTCCAATCTGTCTCATCGAGGGAGGAAACTCCCATCCTGCCAACAGGGCACTCTCCTTAGTACCCCACATCATTTGTCCCTTTGCAAGAGCACAATTAGGAGAAAGACTCCTTAAGACAAATCCTTATTACAGCTTGCTTGATTTGGTGATTACCCCCATCACCTGTCAACATCTGAAGAAGGTGGCAGAGGTTTGGGAATACCAGGAGGAGATCAAACTATTTAAACTTGGGATCCCTCACCAATATGATGGGGATTTTGAATTGGAATATTATATAGAACAGTTAAAGGTTTTGAAAGACCGTCTCGAGACCTTCACTGGAAACAAGATCACGGATAATAAGTTAAGGGAAGCCATTGAGATTTATAATAGGATGCGGATGCTCTTTAGGAAAATAAGCCTAACAAGGCAGGCACAATCTCCTCCTATCCGCTTCTCAGATTTCGTCAAATGGAACCATATCTCTTTTTACGCTGATCCAACTTTTATGGTTGAGACGCTGGAGTCTATCCTTAAGGAAATAGAGAAAAGCCAAACCCCAGATCAATTCAATCAACCAAGGCTGCTGTTGACTGGACCAAACTTAGCTCAGGGAGATCATAGGATTCTCGAACTCATCGAAGCCGCTGGAGGGAAGGTGGTCATTGAAGAGTTTTGTGAAGGTCTGAGAGATTATTGGAATTCTATAGATCATCATGGGGATCCGCTCCATTCCCTTGCAAGGGGGTATTTGAGGGATAAGATCCCCTGCGCCTTTATGAGGTCGTCGACCCGCAGAAGGACAGAGTTTATATTGAAGCTTATTTCCGATTTCAATGTTTCCGGTGTCATCTGGTATGAGTTGTTATGTTGCGAAACTTACGACCAAGAGTCTTATTTCCTCAATAAAAAATTAAGTGAACAAAATATCCCGATGCTCATCCTGGAATCCAATTATGATGTTTCAGAGGCAGGTCCACTGAAAAATCGAATAGATGCTTTCATTGAGCTTATCCAAGGGGGATCAGATCATGCTTGAGCTGCTTTCGTTATGTGGGTATGAGCTAAAAGAGATAGAATTGGAGCTTCCTCGAGTGAAAAAGGCTTTTACCAGATTGGGGATTACCGATCAGGACATTTCACTTGCCAAACAAAGGCTTAAAACCTACTATGAGATTGAGTTAAGAGGGATACAAAAACTCTTTGGCCTATTTGTTAAGGAATTAGTCAATATCCTATTAGCCAAGGAGGAGGGAAAACAGAAAATAATTTATGGATGCATGGCACCAAATTTCGAAGTCATTGGTTCTGCCTTGAGGTCCAAATCAAAAGATGTTTTTGCCCTGGTGCCCAACCCTGCATTTATGGTGGTTTTGGGTTGTATCTTTGATAAATTCGTTCCTATATTAGAAGCCGCAGAACAACGTTGGGTAAAAAGTGGACTGGTCTCTCACTGTGCTATGGTTAAGACCCGGGTCGGACTCTTTGACCTGAATTTGGTCCCGAGACCAGATCTGTTGATCACTTCAGGCTCTCTCTGCGAAACAAGTCCTAAAACCAATGACCTAATAGGTGTACTCTACAATATACCCACTTGCTATTACGATACCGTTCAAGATAGAGAGCTATGGGAGTATCCTGATTCATCGCGGGCCATCCAATTATCTGTGAAAGGAATGAGGAGGATGGTCCAGCGGATTCAAGAAGAAGTGGGGTTTGAAATCACAGATGAGATGTTGAGAGAGGTCATTCATGTCAAGAACCAATTTGCAACTGCTGTGGGAAAAGTCCACCAGTTGATAAGAACCAGTGATCCTGTTCCGATCTGCGCCAAACATGAAAATCTCATAACGTGGTTGAATCCAATGTCCCTCGACATCGACCACCTCCAGAAGGCGACCCATGCGGTGAATACCCTATACCAAGAATTAAAGGAGAGGGTAGACCGAGGGATCGGTGTCGTGGAAAAGGGGTCCCCAAGAATATTCGTCATCCTTCCTCACCATCATACAGACCCAAGATTAGAACATCTGGTGAAAGAGGTAGGATTGGCCCCTGTCGCAACGGATATGGAATTTTCTGCCACCAGTGGATTATCTGCTTCAGATGCAGAGCCACCGAATGATCCATACGAGGTAATGTCCCAGTACCTGCAGTCCTGCCTCCTCCTTCCCTTGGGAGGAAGGATTTCTGTCATTCTCGAAGCATGCAAGCGGCTTCGGGTTAATGGAGTATTAAACCATTATCACGTTGGTTGCCGAAGTGTTGCAGGAGATGCCTTCATCATCGAGAGGGTGATAATCAAGGAGTTGAAAATCCCTGTTCTCTCGTTCGAATGGGAAAATTTTGATCCTCGAGTCTACCAGTACGAGGATTTCAAGATTAAACTGGAGTCATTCAAATCAATGATCAAGCCTAAGTAAGAGATAGATCATACGCCGTTAAAGGTAGCAGGGGCTATCCTGTTCTTACCAAATGAAAACCAAAGGAGGAGAGAAATGACCACCTATTCATATACAGATCCCGATATAGGAAAGACACCGGAACAGCTCTTCACAGAACGGACCAAACGATTACAGGATGCCCTGCATTTAAGACAACCCGATCGCATCCCAATTCAACTTGATATGAGTTATATGCTGGCTGAGATGTATGGCATAAGTCACCAAGAGCAGCACGAGAATGCGGAGAAGGAGCAAGAGATGCTTGAGAAGGCAGCTCTATACTTCCAACCCGATAGCATCATGGGAGTCTTCAACAATCCAGGACCAACCCTGGCTGTAGGGGACCGAATGACAAAGTTCCCAGGCCATGGCTTGGACCCAAATGGATCTTTTCAGTTCGTCGAGGGAGAATACATGAAGGCTGAGGATTATGATGCCTTCATCGAAGACCCTGCGGACTGGAGCATCCGAAAATATTGGCCCCGTGTCTTTACTGAACTGGAAGGGTTAGCCCTCTTCCCACCTCTGGGGATGGCAGCCTTCGGCACCTATAGCCTACCGCTCCTTGGGATTTTCAAAACCCCTCCGATTGCCAAAGCCCTCCGTGCCCTTGCTCAGGCTATTGAGGCTCAGGCCGCGGCCGATGCTCGAGCCATGGCTTCCGCTCAAAGAATGGCTTCCCTGGGATTTGCCATTCCTACATTGGTGGGTTCTGTGACGGAAGCACCCTTTGATCTTATGTCAGACACATTGAGGGGGATGAGAGGAATCATGCTCGATCTTTACCAACGACCCCAAAAGCTGCTTGCCGCCCAAGAAAAGGTTCTTCGTTGTGAGCTCGAGTATGCTATCAATTGGAGCAAGGCTACAGGAATCCATGTCTCCTTCATCCCCCTCCATCGTGGCTCGGACGGTTTCATGTCACTGCCCCAGTTCGAAAAATTCTACTGGCCCCAGCTTAAGGCCCTGATGCTGGGAATGATCGAAGCAGGGATTATGCCCTTTGTCTTCTATGAAGGGATCTGGGATCAAAGGCTTAAATACCTGAAGGACCTCCCCAGGGGCAAGTCCGTGGGTTGGTTTCAGGCAAGTGATATCTTTAAGGTAAAGGATGTCCTAGGGGATACGATGTGTATTGTAGGTGGTATGCGAAATTCTTTACTTCAAGCCGGCCCGGCAGAGGAGGTTCGTGCATTCACCATTAGGTTATGTCAGGAAGTGGGTAGAGGGGGAGGTTTCATCATGAGTACAGGAGTCGGAGAGATGGAAGGCTGTAAACCTGAACTTGTCAAAGTTTGGGTTGATACAACAAAAGAATACGGGGTCTATAGATAAATCCCCCTTTTAACCTGAAACACCTTACCTATCCGATTTATAGGTCATGTTTCTGTACGATGCTTAAACCTTGTGACTTTAAGAATGACTGTCTATTACCTTCAAATACCTTCAAATTTACTCTTTAGGGGTAATCTTCAAAAAAAAGAATATTAACTAACACACAGTATCTTTAAAAGACGAAATGAGATGAAGCAGTTCTTAAAAAGTATTGCTTCTACTAAAATGTAATCAATTCATATGCTCATCAGCACTAAACTTAATATTCCATCTCTTAATGAAAAGATGGTCATTAGGAAGCACCTTATTGATCAACTCTCAATAGGCAAGGACCGTCGGTTAATCTTGATCACTGGTATGGCTGGTTCAGGTAAGACCTGCCTTGTTTGTCAGTGGATCAAACATGAAAAGATCAGTCCAGCATGGTATTCGCTTGACCCAAAAGATAATGAGGAGGATCTTTTCTTCCGGTATCTATTAACTTCCTTGGCTAAGAAGGATGACCGATTGGTAGAGACATTTAAACCTTTTCTCCAAAGTCGAAAGAAACTGAACCAGGAAGAGATATGTCCGTTCCTGATTGAAACTATGGTCAACCTTGTAGGTCATCTGTATCTTGTATTAGATGATTATCACCATATTTCATCTCAAAAAATCCATGATACACTGGCGTATCTCATGCGTTATTGGCCGCCAAACCTTCATCTAATCCTCATTAGCCGCCATTATCCGCCCTTACCCCTTAGCAGATTGAGGATCTGCAATCAAATGATCGAAATCCCTCAGGAAAAACTTAAGTTTACCCAAAAAGAAATAGAACAATATTTCGCGGAAATAATTCCTGACAAACTTTCCGTTGATGAAGTTCGTGAATTGGCCCGGTACTTTGAGGGATGGGCTAGCGGTCTACAGATTCTTGCTTCGGTCCTTTCATCAGAGGACAAAAATGGTAATCTGACAGATGCCTTTATCAAGGTAAGAAGAGAAGTTATGGAATACTTGGCTCGTGAGGTCATTGATGTACAACCATTTAGGGTAAAGGCCTTTCTTGAAACAACTGCTTTGCTAAGACGCTTCAATGTGGAGGTATGTGCCGAAATAACAGGTGTTCAAGATGCTGGAAACTTACTTAATTTTATCTACCGGAAAAACCTTTTTCTAATCGCACTCAACCCCGAGTGCACATGGTATCGTTACTACCACTTTTTCTCAGATGCAGTGAAACAAAGATTACAGGTTTCCTCACCGGACGTACAAGCCACCATCCACCGAAAAGCAGCGCTCTGGTTTGTTCAAAATGGCTTTCTGAAAGATGCCTTTCAAAATGCCTTTGCCTCCGAAGACTTTGAATTTGTTTTGGATCTTATTGAAGACCATGTGGTTTTCACCCATCACCGCTTTGAGTACGCCACTGGTTTGCGATGCCTCGCTAAACTGCCCGATGAAACCTTCATGGAAAAAACTGTACTTCGACTGCATGAATGTGGCCAGAGAATGGAACCATTTCAATTCGATGATATTGTAGCAGCGATAGAAGATATCGAGAATAGTCCAGGAAATTCTTTTAAACAATTTAAAGGATTCAAAAAGATACTTAGCGTCGATCTGCTCATTTATTTTCAGTACGCTCTCCGATATTTTTATCGCGATCCCCTCCATGCAGATGTGGACCGCCTCAATGAGGTCATCCAAAAAGTTTCCCGTGAGAATCAAGTTTTCTTTTCAGTCTGTATCAAATTCTTAATAGCCATCTGCTATCTCATTCGAGGCCATCCACCTCTTGTTGAAACAGTCTTACAAGAGGCTTTATCATTAATATTTTCTTCCGGAAATCCTTGGATGAGAATACATTGGTTTCGATTATCAGCTTGCGTCGAATTAGCGAAGGGCCACTTAAAGCGTTGTGAGGCCATTCTTCAGGAAGCCTTTGAATTCCTCGAGCAAAGAGGACTGTCTAATACCCCGTTAAAAATTATTCTTTACCCACCTATGGCTTGGATCCTTTACTACCGTAATGATCTTGAAAAGGCTCGGGAGTATGCAGTTGATGCCACACTGCATGGAGGAGATGTGAAGCTCGTTAACAATGTCATAGAGGGCTACCTTCTTCTTTCACTCATATCAACGGCCGAAGGTAAGTCTGCTGAAGCAAAAAATTATCTACACCAAATGTTACGGGTGTCTAAAAAATTCTATGTATCTGATAGAAATCCTTTGTCTCCGAATCCTTGGGCTATTCGGATATCTACTATGCAGGATGATATTGAAAAAGGTACATTGTGGGCCGAGGAGAGGAGACTGTCAATGGATGAGCCCTTTTCTGTGCGTTTCTCCTTAGAATGTATGGCGGTTGCCGAGATTCTATTCAAGCAAGGATCTTACCGGAACGCCCTTGTTATACTAAACCAACTGCGCGATCTCTGTTTTGAGCGTCAGCTGATGGAGACTGTATTCGAGATCGATCTTTTACGTTCTGGGATGCTATATACCATCGGGGATCGTGAGCATGCGGTAACAATTATGAAAGAAGTCTTATCCTTTGCGCACAAGGAAGGATACATAAGACCATTCATTAACTACGCCAAAGTCATATCCCCGTTATTGCGTGATATGGCTGATCACTCAACTCACATCACTCTTTCTACGCCTCTTGCTAAGATCCTTTCATTTATTGAGAATGGTTCCGTCAAGAGAAAATCCATTGAAGATGATAACTATAGCCTGACGATCAGGGAGATCCAATTGCTAAAACTCATGGCAGAAGGGTATCGATACAAGGAAATAGCTAAGAAGACCTATCTCTCTGTTCATACAGTCAAAACGCACGCTAAGAATATCTTTAAAAAACTCAATGTAAATACACGGATTCAGGCGATCAGGCGGGCAGAAGCACTCGGTCTACTCACAAATCGTCTGGCAGGACAATAATTCCCTTTATATCTTACCCCTATCATACCACCAAAATACCACCAAATCGGTATTCCAGTTGATAAGGATTTTCTGATATAAGTGAATGTTAATCTGAGTAAGATTAACGTTTTAAGTTGTGGAGGTCAGGTAAGTCCTTAGGATGAAGGGTATGTCTTCAACAAACTAAGAATTGCGCACCTCCTTATTAATGATCCGAAGACGGTATAACTATAGAAACGAGTAAAAAAGAGAAGAAGAATGTAATGTGAGTTTATGAATTTATGACATTGAGCCTCTTTTTTCAACTAATAGTAAATGGCCTGATGTCTGGAGGGATGTATGCTCTGGTAGCCTCTGGATTGACACTAACCTTGGGAGTGATCAAAATATTCAACTTTGCACAGGGCCAATTTTATATGATGGGGGCATTCATTACTTTCGCAATAGTTGGTACTCTGAACCTTCCATACCCCGTGGCTATCCTTGCATCACTGATCATGATGGGAGGGCTGGGTATGTTGTTCTACTTTGGTATCATTCAAAAGACAATGATTCAAGGCTTCTTCAGTACAATGCTTGTTACTGTTTTATTTTCTTCGATAATCAATCAAATCGCACTCTTTACATTTGCCTATAAAGAACAGACTATCCCTGCGATTTTTCCGGGCATATTAACCATTGGTGATGTATCTTTCAGCATTGGCAAGCTGGTAGTAATATTATGTGCCATCGCTATCATGGTCATTCTACATTATTTCATGAAAACGAAAATAGGCACTGCAATGAAAGCTGCGGCGGAGAATATGGATGTTGCCCAACTCCAGGGAATAAACGCCAAACAGATATTCTGGATAACAATGGCTATTGGTTGTAGTTTAAGCGGTATTGCCGGTGCTATTGTAATGCCAGTTACAGGTGCTTATTTAGCAATGGGAATGAACGTTTTTATGCGAGCTCTCCTTGTTCTCATGGTTGGTGGTATGGGGAGCATGTTGGGTGCTTTAATCGCTGGTTTCCTCGTTGGGATAGTTGAGAGTATCGCTTTCCATTTTGTAGGCTATTTGAATCTATTAGTTATTCTGATGTCTATTGGTATATTGATATACTTCAGGCCAGGCGGTTTACTTGGTCAACCGCTACCCATCCCTGGAGAATAGTTTGTTCCTAAGAATATAATGTCCAAAGCCAATAAGATAACAATATTTATCCTGATAGTATTGTTAATCATATTTCCTTTATTAGTTAATCCTTATACCATTCAGGTTGCCATTACAACTATAACTTATTCCATGCTTGGACTAGCTTTTGCACTTAGCTTAAAAGTGGGCCTTCCAAGAATGGATATTGCTGCATGGTGGGGAGTAGGCGCATACACCACTGCGTTGCTGATGAAGGAAGGTATATCTTTCTGGTTGACTGCACTTATCGGAGGTGTCATAGCAGTAATTCTGGGCTTAGTAATTTTTTATATTTGTATACCAAGAGGGATGATGGTCTTTTTCATTTTTTGTATGATTCTGGCTATGGCATTATATCAGGCTTTCGGCTCTGTACCACTCTTTGGCGGGTGGGGTGGTATCACAGGGGTACCTGCTCCAACGATCGGCTCTTTTGCTTTTATTGTCAAACGTGATCTATATTATTTGGGCCTTTTTTTTCTGGGATTAAATTCTGTGGTTTACTATCTTCTCTATAATTCGAGAATTGGAAGAGCATGGAATGCCATAGGCTCAAGCCTGAGATTATCTAGGTCACTCGGTATAGATGTAGTTAAATATAGGATGGCAAATGTTCTAATCGGAAACTTTTTTATGGCTCTTGCCGGAAGTTTTTTTGTTGCATACTACCGAGCAGCATTACCAGTAATTTTTAATTTTCAGGCCGGGTTGTTTGTATTGATCTACCTTATTGTCGGTGGAATTTATTACAGTCTTGCAGGGCCTATTCTTGGCGCAATAGTAGTCAACTTTATCCCTGAATATTTGCGTTTTGCTAAAGATTATCAGTCAATAGTCATATCATCTGTTGTTATCATTATTATTATGTTTATGCCAATGGGTATTCTGGGATGGCTGAATCTGAAGGTGAAACCACGGTTTTTCAGACAAAAGGGCATAACTTGAGAAGAAGATACTAAGAGTTTTTGAGGGTGATAAAAAAAGCACTCAATGGGGTATGTTAATTTGATAAATCTTATCCATGCACAATGGGAGTTATATTTTTATGAAGGAAAGGAGGGGAACATAAGAATTTTATAAATAAAAATTGGAAAACCAGAATCATTCAATACCACAAAGATAAGGAGGGATAAAGATGAAAAAATTATTTTTATTCATTTTAGTAATTGGTATGGCTATTAGCGGGTATACTAAAGAAGCAAAATCGCAAAAAGCATTAAAGATCGGCGCCAGTTTTGGCTTAAATATTCCAATGGGTCTAGAACAAAAGAAATGGTTGGTACTCTTCGCCAAACTGATCAATGAAAAGGGTGGTTGGAAGATAGGCAGAGAGAATTATAAGGTCGAGATGATCATATACGATAACCAGGGTGATGCTGTGAAGGCAAAGACTGATCTTGAAAAACTGGTTCTGGAAGACGGCGTTAAGTTCATATTAGGCGATCCTACTGGCAGTCCGGGAGTGACTACAACCGTCACTGAACCCAACAAGGTAATCTGTTTGGGACTTGACCTAACAAATGTCAGTGCAGACCCCAAGATCCAATATTACTATACCCCAAACGGCATGTTCTTCGCCCGCGGACTTATGTATACGATGTATAAGGAGATGGTAAACAAAGGCATTAAGAGCTATGTCTCAGTAAAGCCAGACAGTGAAATGGGGCGTTGGGCAGACAAGCTATGCAATGGCACATGGGATCTCGTTGGGAAAAACAAGATAAAGTATTTGGGGTCAGTCTTTTACGCTATGGATACTACAGACTTTGCTCCCATCGCTACCAAAGTAAAGAGTCTTAATCCTGAGCTGATAGACCTTAACTATACAATGGGTAATCTTCAGCTTTTCATTGCTTTGCATAATGTGGGATTTAAAGGAATCATTCTTCCGGCCCAGGTTGATCCTGACCTTTTCCAAAACATTCTTAAAACCTGTGGCAAAAAGTTCATGGAAGGGTGGCAATATTTTACTCAAGACCCTAGAGGGTATCAAAAAGACCCAGAGATGCTGGCCTTAATAGATGCATATACAAAAGAATACGGCGAGTTCAGGACAAGTGGCTGCATGTGGGTAGCCTACTGGTTCATATTGAAAGACGCTATTGAGCATACTCAAAGTGTGGAGGTAGAAACCATTAAGGCATATCTCGACAAGTCGGACCATGCAGTAAAGACTTTGACTGGCTACTGCCAGCTATTTGCTAGGCCGGACACGGGTAATTTGAGAACAGTATCAGGTGTGCCTGCGGACCACATAGCAGTTGTTAAAGATGGGAAGGAAATACCTTATAGACATATTTCAGTCAAGGATCACTATCTTGCTTCTATATTATCTTATGGTTTGGTAGATGTTTATAAGAAATATTGGGAGAAATATGGCTATCCCAAATTTCCAAATGAACCACATGTTGTAAAATTTTCTGATTTAGGAGTAAAAGGACGCGATTAGTCAATGTAAATCCAAAAGTGATTAATTCAGAGTAAACTATAGGGTTTAGCTTTTTATTAAGTTATGCCCCATGAAGCGGTCAAGTATGGAAGGTAATGTGACAATATTAAAACTTACGAATGTAGTTAAGAATTTTGGTAAATTACAAGCTGTTTCTAACCTTGACCTTACCGTCACCAAGGGGGATATTCATAGCATTATAGGTCCCAATGGAGCAGGAAAAACAACTGTCTTCAATCTCATTACTGGAACAATTCCGTTAACAAGTGGTAAGATCGTATTCGATGGAGAGGATATTACTGGTTTGGAACCTCATAAGATAGCACAGAAAGGCATCGCAAGGTCTTTCCAGCAATCATTCCTTTTTAAGTACTCCTCCGTAATAGAGAATGTTCTCATCGGCTTTCATATGCAGTGCCAGGCTGGGGCTTTGAAGGAATTCTTACATACGAAGAACGCCAGAGATAAAGAAAGGGAGTGCAGAAAGAGGGCTCTTGAGATCGTAGAGTTTATGGGTTTGGGGGAGGTGAAAAATGAGTTAGCAGGGAATTTACCTCACGGACATCAACGGGCTCTTGGGGTGAGTATTGCCTTGGCTTGTAACCCAAAATTATTATTATTAGATGAGCCAGTAACTGGGATGAACCCTATTGAAACCATTGAGATGGTGGAACGAATCAGAAAAATACGGGATTACGGGATAACAGTTGTGCTGGTAGAACATAACATGAAGATAGTGATGAACGTTTCAGATAGGATTACAGTGTTAAACTATGGTCAGAAGATAGCCGAAGGACTTCCAGATGAGATCAAACAGAATAGAGAGGTCATTGAAGCTTATCTGGGTAAAGAGGAGAGCTTGGATGCTAATTGAAATTAAAGACTTATGGGTTCATTATGGAAGAGCGGAGGCTGTAAAAGGCATTTCAATGGAGGTGGAGGAGAAAAGTATTGTGACTCTAATTGGAGCCAATGGAGCGGGAAAGACGACGGTCTTAAGAACAATTTCTGGCCTGAAACGGGCAACTTCTGGAGAGATTTGGTATCAGGATAAAAGGATTAATGAATTACCGCCCCATGAAGTGGTCAGGCAAGGGATTACGCATGTCCCCGAGGGTAGACAGCTTTTCTATAATTTATCAGTGATGGAGAATCTGGAGATGGGAGGATATTTATTAAAAAGGAGAAGTGATTTTAAAAAGAATCTTGATTCTATGTTAGATCATTTTCCTCCGTTAAGGGCCAGGATTAAGAATCAGGCGACCGATCTGAGTGGGGGGGAACAGCAAATGGTCGCCGTGGCTCGGGCCTTAATGTCAAATCCAAGAGTAGTATTGATGGATGAACCCAGTTTGGGCTTATCACCCCTGATGGTCAATGAAGTGGGAGAGATTATCACACAGATTAATAAGACTGGGGTAGCCATAATTTTAGTGGAGCAGAACGCAAGGATGGCGCTTCGACTTGCTAAGATTGCCTATGTTTTGGAAGTGGGAACGATTGCTTTGAAAGGGGAGGCAAAAATAATAGCTAAAGATGAATATGTGACCAAGGCTTATCTGGGGTGTTAATGGAAGGTGGTTTCTCCCGGAGACCTTGCTAATAAAAAAAGGAGATGGTGTGATGAATAGAAAACAATATTTGAAATATATCGACCACTTTAACAACAAAAGGTATGATGCTGTCACAAGCTATTTCACGCCAGATATTACGGTGGAGTACTTTACCAACATGTCGAACCCCAAAGAGCCACCCCGAACCCTTTACGGTCCTCAGGAATTTATAGCTTCATACAAGGCTCTACATGAACACGTAAGAGAAGTATTGGAACTTCGTGACTTTATGACAGATGGAAACCTGCTGTTTGCCGAGCTCCTCACCGAATTCTACTGCTTTAAGGATTTTCCAGCAAATTCTTTGATGATGCTTAAAAAGGGTGATGTAAGTGTCATGACGAATTGGGTCCTTTACAACGTGACGAAGGAAGATAAGATGAGCAGGATTCGAATAGCCCATTTTAGGATGCACGATCCCAAAGAAGCGAAATTCAAGTGATCAAAGGACCACGAGCTGTATTAGCTGTTATTAAACTCTGAAAAATCGTTTAGTGAAAATCTCTAAAGGAGGTAAAAAATGGCTAAGAAAGAATATTCCCATTTAGTAAAGCCATTACTGATCCAACAACCACCCGAGGGGCTTTACGATGAAGCGAGGGTCTGGATGGAAGCGAATGATCTCGAGGGTTTCAATGCACATTTCTCCTATGGATTCTTGAAAAAGCCCTGTACCTGCCACCCTATCAAAGGGATGATAGTACACCCATTTGATGAGATTCTGCTTTTTGCAGGCACCGACAACAAGAAAAGTTTTGAATATTTGGGTGCTGAGATATCCGTTGAGTTAGGTGAAGAGCGTGAAGAGTATATATTTAAAAAACCTACGGTCGTGGTAATTCCAAAGGGAACAGTTCATGGTGCGATCAAAGTACGGAGTATTGAAAAGCCTGTAGTCCACTATACCATAGGACTTTCGCCTGAGTACAAGGCTACACCGATTGCTACAGGTTTGTCTTCTTCTATATCAAAAGGTTTTAAATATGCACGTCTCATCAAACCTCTGGATACCTACATGTCACCTGTAGCTATGCGTGAAAGTATGCGCAATCTTTTTATGGATAAGGAGGCAATGAAACAATTTAAGGCGGCAAACCCACACATGAATTTGGAACAGGTAGGTCTTATAGGCCCTGGGAATGCCGATTCCCTTGTATGGCTTTACGGTGATCAGGTTGAAAATCTGGAGGTTAACTTTACCTGGGGGTATTACACTCAATGTGGCAAGTGGCATAGAGGTGGAGAGGCGCATACTCACCCAGAAGAGGAAATATTAGTTTTTGTAGGTCTTGATGCCAATGATATTAATTATTTAGGTGCCGAACTGGAGATTGGTATGGGACCAGATTATGAGAGGCACATTTTCAACAAACCCACAGTCGTTATTTGCCCCAAGGGATTTCCCCATTTGCCACTTATTACCAGGTGGGTTGATAACCCCTATGGCTTCTTCGTCATCTGTCTTAGTGGCGAACACGATGCTCCATGGGTAGAAGCATAAAATCATGTTTATTCGGCTGTCTTTGTTTCTATTAATCAGAGTATAGAATAAATACTATAGATTACTATACGGGAAGGAGAAATTTGTCATTGACGATTATGGAGATCAAAAAGAAAGAATGGCATGAATGGTGGTAGATGGTTGTCAAAGGAGAAAAGATTCTCAAAAATCTTGAAGATTTTTTAAGAGGAGAGATGAGTAATGGATTTAGGCCTATTTTTTCAAATCCTGGTGAATGGCTTAATGAGCGGTGGTATGTATGCCCTGATCGCCTCGGGATTCACACTGATCCTTGGGGTCATGCAGATATTTAATTTTGCCCAGGGTGAATTTTATATGTTGGATGCCTTTTTCGCTTAAATAACTCTTATCCCTTTAGTGAACTGAGGGCTGGTGCAATTTATGATTTCATCTTTTCAATCTTTCCCAGTTGGCTAAAAAGACTGTATGTATCTGCAACATCCCAGTGCTCAGCAATCAATCCCTCCTGAATACGAAACATATCCACGACATCAAAATTGAGGCGATTACCCGTAGGGGGAACATCAAGCCACTCCCCTCCAGTATGGGTCCCTGAGGTGGTACAATAAATCCATACCTTATCTTCATCGGCAACGATCTGCTTCAAAGTATATCGGAAGTCAGGAATCGCCTTGAAAGTCTTCTTAAAAAAATCTTTAAACCCAGCCTTCCCCTGTGGCACATCAGGATTGTGTTGAATGTAATCATCTCTCATAAATCGGTCAAGTGTACTTAAGTCGTGATTTACAAAGACTGTTTCACAAAAATCTTTTACCAATTCCTTATTCTTCTTAGGGTCATTCATATAGCATCTCCTTCTGAATTAAATTTTTAGTTCGAATTGACTCGCATCAGGTTTGGGGACACGTTCAGCGATGAAGTGATCAATTTTCTTTGGCCTCCCGTCGAGATTGAAAGAATAGACCTTTTCAAGAATGGCCATGTCCGAAACGGTAAAACGTTCATGTTGTCGGAGGTGTTCTATCCAGGATTCTACAATAAAAGACTCCCGGTAGCGACTAGGGTCTGCTACATCCCTAAAAAGATGCCATCGGATGGCTCCATACTTGCGTCTGATGGACTGCATCGCACCCATCACATGGATAAACTCAGGCGCTTTCTCAGGATTGATTCGGTATTCAATGGAAAGCAGCACAGTCCCTTCTTCCATACCCGGTCGGGTCATCAGGGGGGCAAGGGTCCACTCCCGGGAGGGACTCAAGTCGATCTTTTCACCCGCAATGACTTTATAACGATGCGTCAAAACCAAACTGATAATAAGGAGCAAACCAGCGGCTGTTAAGGATTCTGGAATTCCGACCTCACCTGCCACAAATCCCCAAAAGGCACTCCCCGTAGCCTGAGTACCAAAAAAGAGCAAGGCATGGACAGACATCACCCTCCCCAATACCCATGAAGGGGTCACGGATTGAAGGGAGGCCATGAGGGAAGAAAGAAGGGCAATCCATGAAGCACCGGCAATGAGCATAGCGCAAGAGAGCAATAGAAAGTTCCTGATATGGGCCATTGCAAAAAGTCCAACAGAAAATAAGATCACTTCTATAAAAATAAGCTGATGAATCGCAAATCTTTGACGGATGATGGGGAGAATAAAGACTCCCAAGAGGCATCCTCCCCCAAAGATCCCAAGGAGGGCACCATAGCCCACAGAGGTCATTCCCATCGATTGTTTTGCAACAATAGGCAAGAGGGCCCACATAGCGCTTGCGCAAATGGAAAATGTTCCTGTATGGATAAGGGTATTCTTGACCTCTGGAGCATTTCTCACATATCGCATTCCGGTCCGGATCGCTCCAATCAGCCGCTCCTCGGGTAGAGTACTCTTCTGAACCGGACGTTCCCATGATCCAAAGACAAAGGTAATTCCAAACAAAGAAGCTGCATTGATAAGAAAGGTCCCTCCTGAACCTATGGCTGCCACAACAAACCCTCCCAACGTTGGACCAATGCCTCGGGAAACATTAAAGGTTACAGCATTAAGCATGACTGCCTCTGACACTTCTTCACGTGGAACAAGGTCTGGGATGATGGCCTGCCATGCAGGTGCACTCAAGGCCATGCCAAAACCCAAAGCGAAGGTGGCTACGAGAAGGAGTGATGGAGTGGTATATCCAAAGACCGTAATAAGGCCCAGAATTCCTGAGACGATGATCCTCCAAACCAGAGTGGTGAAGATGAGTCTCTTTCGATCAAAGATATCTGCCAGAGCTCCTGCTGGCAGGGCAAGCAAGGCCATCGGCAATGCCCCAGCGGTCTGGATCATGGCCACCATGAAAGGAGTGGGAGCAAGGGTTGTCATCAGCCAGGCTGCTCCCACATCGTGCATCCAAACCCCGATCATCGAGAAGGAATTCGCAATCCAGAGCCTCCGATAAAAAGGCCTCTGAAGAGGACGCCAGGCTGAAGAAAAGGCATGTGTTTTCTCTGACATGGATTTCTATTATAACAAAAAACCCGTTTCATTGTTATTCTTCTTTCCCCTAAAAGATATCCATATCTGGACCCTCGCTGGAAAGACCCCTCCTGAAGATCACTAAATGATCAGAGAGGGAGAGTGATCACTTTTTCTGTAGGTAAGCATTTATTCACAAGATCTGCGATCTTCATTTTCATTCCTGCAATAAGCATTGGATAGAAATCCATATTAGCCGATAAGGCTTCATTTGAAGCAAACCTAACCCTCCGCTTTTTTTCATTCCTCTCTATTTGTTGTTTCATTCGTGCCATCTTTTGGGCATAGTGAGAAATCGCCATCGTCCCTGTCTTTTCAGCATTGAGAATGGCTTGGATGGCAAACCGTGCGCTTAAAGCCGCATTGTCCATGCCCACTCCTCGATAAGCATCCAATAAACCGGCGGCATCCCCGCAAAGAAGGATATTGTTCTCCCCAAGGTAAACCCCACTTTTCAGGGAAGAAGCAAAACCTTCTCGACGAACAACCTCACCCCTGAAATGAAACCTTTTAGACACATACTCATAGAATCTCTCAATATAACCTTTGACAGGCTCGTTCTCTGTTCCTGTACCGATGACCCATAAGTTGTCTTTTTTATAGATCCATGCAAACATCATCGGAGCATATTCTTTGATGTTGACCATATAAAGCCCATTGGGATCCAGGTCCCCTTCACCCATGCAGTAATAGTTTATGGCAGCCCCGGAGGCTTTCGGCAAATAATCCTCAGGGTGAAGTTTTTTCCTGATTCTGGATGACATCCCATCTGCCGCAATGAGATAATGGGTGAGGATACTTCTGGATTCTGTACTGCTCTTTAACCGAACTTGGATATCCTTATCTCCCTGCTCGAAATCGATCATTCGAGTTTGATCTTGGAATATAGCCCCAGCCTCTATCGCCAATTCATTTAACCATTGATCAAAAGTAGAACGCCAAAAATTAAAGATTTTCCACTTAGCCTTAAAGGTTTTGTTATTGGGTGTGATGATATACATATTGTAAATATCGTTCGAACAGAGCTTTTCCTTTGGAATCGGTCGGCCTATGAGTTTCTCAAAGTATTTAAATTGAATTCCCGAGCATGGTTTATTGCGTGGTGTCTTGGCCTGTTCAACGAATAGACATCTTAATCCCTTTTCAGCGGCCAGACGAGCTGCGATCGAACCTGCAATTCCTCCACCAACCACGACCACATCATATCTTTCCATTCTAAGTATCCTCCTAATTTCTTAGAGACTAATTTTATCTCAAAGCCTTCCTCATTCCAATATGATTAAGATCATAGAAGGGATAAAAAAATTATTTTAATTAGAATAAAAATCTCTTTCCCCCCTCAAGAGGGAAAGAAGTTTTTTAATAGCAAAGATGTAAAGGAAAGGAGAAAAACTTTATGAAAAAATTATCGATCTTATTATTTTTATGTTCAATGACTTTTTTTGCCCTGAACATCATCTCCTCTGAACCTGCGATGGCCCAAAAGAAACCCATTGTGATCAGACACGTCATCCCTACCCCTGAAGGGGATTACCCGCAAACCTTTAGGGATAAAGAGATGGCTAAACGATTCAATGAACGGGCGAAGGGGGAGTATGTGATAGAGGTTTATGCAGGTGGAGCACTTGCAAAGCTCCCTGAATATTTTGATGCAATTAGAATTGGGGCAGTGGAGATGGCATTTTCCAATTGGGGGATGTTTACCTTCTTAGACCCGAGATTTGGTCTTTTAGAAACTCCCTTTCTATTTAATAACAACCACGCAACCAATGAAGCCTGTAAATCCTTATTACCTCTCTATGATCAGATCCTGCAGGAGAAATTCAATGCCAAAGGGATAGCCATGATGAACACAGGGGGGCTTGGTTTATGGTCCCAAAAACCAATAAAGACCCTCGCTGACTGGAAGGGATTGCTGGTGGCCAGCGTAAGCCCGATTACCTCACAAATGATTAAAGATATTGGAGGATCTCCTGTGACAATTGTCTTTTTTGAAATCTACGAAGCCTTGGCCAAAAAAACGGTTGATGCCGCTGCTCAAAGCGCCCATGGAGGGGTGGTATTTAATTTCCCAGAAATCTGTAAATATTTTACTGCATTTTATAGTATCCCTGCTCCAGCAGGGTATAGTATAAACCTCGATGTATGGAAAAAGATGCCCCCACATATTCAAAAAATTCTTCAAGAAGAGACAGCCCGCGCTGCAGATTGGATGGGGAAGACTTTAGTAACAGAATTGCCGGAAAGCGACCTGAAGGTATTTAAAGAAAAAGGAGTAACGGTCCATTTTCTGCCTAAGGAAGAAAGGGAGAAATGGGCAAAGCAGCTTGAACCCTATAAGGAAAAACAACTTTCAAGCTTTGGTGAGTTGGGTCAGAAGATCAAGAAGATTGCAGAGGAGATGAATAAAAAATATCCCTATGTCCCTGACAAGGGGATTATCTAAGGGGACCCTGTTATGTAAAATTAAGATGAATCATCCTAAGGAAGAATCGTAAAAAAAAAATAATACCTTTTTATCCTCGCATCTCTTTGATGATATTTCGGCACGTCTCATACCAGAAGTGATGGTCTGGGAAATAGAGTAAAATCTTTGTGCCACCTGCAATGACCGCTTTTGCACTGGCCACATCTGCCTTTGGCCAGGCCATACCCATAATAGGAATATCCGCTTTTTTTGTAATGGAAAGCACTTTATTGAAAGCCTCCTTGAGAAATGGATGCTGCCAATCGACCCTTTCTCCTGGTTTCGTCAATAAAGAATTTGCAATGTCTGCCAATCCAAGGCCAATCGCATCTCTTCCCGGTTTTAATAAAGAAATTATTTGTTCTGCTTTTTCGATGGCCTCCATATCTTCAAGGAGTGGAATAAACATAACATTCTTATTTGAAAACTCCATGTACTCCTCCCAGGTGTCCTGAGAATAAGAAGCGGCACGAATGGAAGGGCAGATCCCACATTTACCCTCAGGTGGGTATCGCATTGCGTCCAGGGCCTTTTGGCCATCCTGCTCATTTAGTATATGGGGAACCACAATCCCTAAGGCCCCTGATTCCACCGCAGATCGAATCAGGCTAGGATTATTTTCGCTTACCCTTACCAGGGGGGTTAATCCTGAGGCCTCTGCGGCACGAATACAGTTGACCAAAGTCTCTGGATTTACCCTCGAGTGTTCTGTATCAATCATGACAAAGTCAAATCCTGTATACCCCACAATCTCAATCAAGTCAGGGTCGTGAGTATACATTTGCATACCAAGAGGAGTAATGTTATTTCTCAAAGCCTCAAGAATTTTATTCTTTTTGTGTATGAATGTCCCCATAACCAACCCTCCCTCCTTTTCCTCTACCGATCTCTGTTATCAATAACCGGTTTGATCTCCACACCGGATGCCATGTTGGTCAGTGCTTCATTGATCTGCTCCAAACGATATTTATGGGTTACAATGTCAGCGAAAGGATATTTCTCTTTTCTCTTTTTAATAAATTGAAGGGCTTTATAAAAATGGGGAATGGCAGCCGATACACTCCCTACCAATGTCAGACCTTTTCCTGTGATGATTCCAGGGGCAACAGGAATGGTGGTGGCAGAGGTTTGGCCTATAATAAGATAACGTCCACCCTTTTGAATCATGTCCAGCCCCTCATTAAAAGCAGCTGGGACCCCAGAACCCTCTATCACCAGCTCTGGCCCCCTTCCCTCTGTGAGGGCCAGTACTTGTTCCTTTCTTTGTTTTGGGTCTTTCATCTCATCAATATTGATGACCTCACTTGCCCCCCATGCTTTTGCTAAATCCAACCTATTTTTAGGAGCACCAATGACGATGACCTTCCCTGCCCCTCCCTCAACCGCCATGAGTGATGAGTATAGACCAATAGGACCCGCTCCCTGAATCACCACGTTTTCTTGAAAATGGATTCCGCCCAATCTCTCGTATCCTGCCACTACACTCCTGAATGCACATCCGACCCCAATGGCTTCTTCTTCTGAAAGTTCCTCAGGGACTTTTACAACTTTGGTTGAAGGAGTAACATATTCATACTCTGCAAATCCTCCCCTGAGGGCCTCTGGAGGAGCAAATCCATAACCCGACCGCTTTGCACATAAGACTGGTTCACGGGCAATCTCACACCAATAGCATTCCCCACAATCTGCATGAGCCCACATAATGCGATCTCCAATCTTGAGGGGTTCGCCAGCCGCGTCATAGAACCGACCTCCTCCTAACTGAATGATCCTCCCGATGGTCTCATGGCCCTGGATATTTGGGAGAGGACTCTTGATCGTCAGTTCCCCTCGCTGTTGATGGACATCAGTTCCACAGATACCAGCCATCTCAACTTTAACCAGAATGCCTTTGGGTTCGACTTCTGGAATTGGAACCTCCCAAATTTGCAATGGCTTACCATACTCCTCCAGCACCGCTACCTTGCTCGTTTTTGGAATCGTTTCCATTTATTAATCCTCCCTATGATTTCATCGTAAAAACGATGAGGGCTTTTGAAGGTTTTTCTCCAATGCTTCTTGCATAATGCATTTTACTCGAATCAAAATAACAGCAATCCCCTTCCTCAAGAATTTGGCTTTTCCCGTTATAAACAAATTCCTGCTTTCCCTCGATGATGAAAATCAATTCCTCTCCCTCATGGGCCATTGGCTCGGCAGTAAATTCAAACGCTGCGGTGACGATATAGGCATCCATTAACCTATCCTTCTTTTTATAATTTAATGATTCATAGATCGTATTTTCTAATCGCGATGGAGTGGTGAGGAGACGTCGGTCCTCACGCCTTACCACAACCAAGGTCTCCTCCTCTTCTTCTGGTTTTTCATCATTAACAAGATAGAAAAAATTTACTCCGAGAGCATGAGCTATTTTCGTTAAAGCCCCAATCGTTGGTTCCCTCTTAAGATTTTCTATCTGAGAAAGGTAACTTTTAGTAAACCCTGACCTTTTGGCTAATGCCTCTATGCTAAGACCTTTTCTGTGGCGTAATTTCTTAATTTTAGAGGTAATTTGTTCCCATATATATTTAGTTTCGTTTTCTAATCTATTCATATATCCAGTATATGTACACTAATAGTTAACACATGTCAAGAAAAATTTTTAAAACAGAGTAATGCATCACTCATTCAAGGAATCAGGCAGGGATGTCGGAGAAAATTTTATTGCGGAAACCTCAGCTTGTCCCATAACTACAGAATTCCTTAAACA
>JBBIRT010000013.1:0-35422 GCA_037441725.1 Deltaproteobacteria bacterium
AGCAGCGCCATAAGATTATCTGTGGCCAAGGGAAAAGTGGCTCCACAACAGGTCCAGTGACTGAGTTCCTTTAATTCAAATCCAAGGAGGAGAGAACAATTCCTTGCGGTCTGATCGAAATTTCTTGCTTTGGTATAAAGGGTACAACCTGGAAAATAGAGATAATCCATATCTGCCCCAATCATATTTACGACAGGAATTTCCGAAACCCGCTGATCAATGCAATCTGGGGAATCTTTTCTAAAAACCCCTCTGGAAATTCTGGGAGACATATATGATCTTTCCTCTCCCTCCTCCTCAATACCACAGTTCGTAATGCATCCATCAATCTTGCGATGTCAATCCCTTTGGGACACCTCGAGGTACACTGCAGACAGGAAGCGCAGAGCCAAAAGGTGTTGACCCCAAGGACCTCTTCCTCTAAACCCAATAGGGTATAGCGGATGACCTCATGGGGACCAACCTCCATGGCAAAAGCCACCGGACAACCTGCTGTGCAATTCCCACATTGATAGCAAGCAAATAAATTTTGTCCGCTGATCATCTCCACCTTCCTTGCAAATTCGTTACGAACCCTCTGTCTGTTCAATTCAATTTTCATATTGGATCTCCCATCTGCATTCATACTACTCGGGCAATCAAATATCCAATGGTCAATAGAGCCTGTGTTCCGAGGATGGTAATGACATTGGCGCCCAATACAGGAACCAGTTTCTCCGTATTATCATAGTATCTTAGAGCCCCCTTTGCCGCTTTCCACCCAAATCCCATCGTGCCCAGACCAATAAGAGTGACCAAAGGCATGATCCTTGTGATCACTCCCACGATAATACAGAGATAGGAGGCCATGAGGAAAGCGACATAAAGATAACTGGCATCCTTCTTCCCCAAGGAAATGACCAGGTGTTTCCTCCCCCCTTTCCTGTCTGCTTCCCAATCAGGAAACTCATTTAGAAAGAGGAGATTTGAGGTGAGGATCCCAGGGGCAAGGGAGGCCACCAAGGCCTCCCAGCTATAACTTCCTGCCTGAACATAGTAAGACCCAAGAACAATGATGGGACCAAAGTTAAGACCTGCAAAGAACTCTCCCAACATCCATTTGGAAAGATAGACATTATAAAAATAGGAGGAGAATCCAGCCACCAGAAGAAGGGGAAAGAGCGCCCACCCCTTAGTCAAAACGAAATAGATCCCGATCCCTATTGCGATAAATAGACTGATCGTCGCAAGCCAAAAGGCCTGTTTGGGTTGAAGTAACTTTTCTGGAAGCACCCCACTCCCACCACTGAATGGAGTCCTCTGGGTATTTAAATCAATCCCATCCACATAGTCATGATAGTCATTGATCACATTCACCGTGATATGAACCAGTAACGCCCCCACCATTGCCAAGATAAAATGGCCAAGGTGAAAGTAGCCTTCGTGAGCAGCGATGGCCGCCCCTAAGGAGACTAAAATGATTGTCAGAGGCATAAAATGAAAACGGGGAAGCATCAACCATGCCTTCAGTGATCCAGGTTTTACCATCTTCATAATAGACTCCTCCATTGATTGGGATAAATATAAGGTCACCAAACCTCTGGATAATTTTCAATTTATTCCTTTCGATATTTCTTCTCACCTTCTCTATAGAGGTCATGGCCTCTCACATCATTGATAACAATTACTGGAAAATCTTCAACCTCTAATTTTCTGATGGCTTCTGGCCCCAAATCCTCATAGGCCACGACCTCTGCCCTCTTTATGTGTCTGGCTAAAAGGGCTCCAGCACCACCTGTGGCTGCAAAATAGACAGCCTTATATCTCTTCATCGCCTCTTTTACAGCCTCTGATCGCATCCCCTTTCCAATCATCCCCTTTAAACCCCTCTCGATTAATAAGGGGGCATAAACATCCATGCGGTAACTCGTGGTGGGGCCTGCTGATCCAATGACCTTTCCGGGTCGGGCTGGAGTGGGTCCAACATAATAGATAATCTGACCTCTAAGATCAACAGGAAGGTCCCTGCCCTCTTTTAACAAATCATAAAGTCTCCTATGGGCAGCATCCCTTCCAGTATAGAGGATTCCACTAATCGTCACTCGGTCACCGCTTTTTAAATCCTCAATATCTTTGTCACTAAGAGGGGTATTCAATCGAAAAGGATCACGCATGATATCTCCCATCTAACTCCTTCACATTAAAAGTCCATCTCTCTAAATCACAACCTCTTTGTGTCTATGGGCATGGCATTGGATGTTTACGGCAAGGGGGAGACTCGCTATATGACAAGGCATCATTAGGATGTGAACCGCAGGAGAAGTGGTTCGACCCCCCAACCCCTGAGGTCCTATCCCAAGCTTATTAATCTCTTCTAAAATATCCCTTTCTAATTGATCTAACTCAGGATTAGGATTCTTACTTCCGAGTGGTCTAAGCAGACTCTTCTTGGCAAGAAGGGCTGACTGTTCGAAGTTCCCACCGATTCCTACCCCCACAATCGTGGGAGGACAGGGGTTTGATCCTGATTCTTTTATACTCTGGACCACAAATTTTTTAATGCCTTCCACGCCATCAGATGGGGTAAGCATCTGGAGTCTGCTCATATTCTCGCTGCCACCCCCCTTTGGAGCGACTAAAATCTTTATCCTTTCTCCCGGAACGATTTCTGTATGAATGATTGCAGGGGTATTATCCCCTGTATTGGATCTTGTGAAAGGATGACAGATCGATTTCCTTAAATATCCATCCCGATATCCTTGACGAACCCCCTCTTGGATGGCTTCATTCATGTCTCCTCCTACCAAATGAACATCTTGCCCCAATTCGATAAAGACTATAGCAACACCCGTATCCTGACAGATTGGGACATCTTCCTCCTTCGCAATTCGGGCATTCTCTTTCAATTCTTTCAGGATCTCTAACCCTAATGGAGATTCCTCCTTTTTCATGGCCCGGTCAAAGGCTTCAATCACATCGTCTCCCAGTTCAGTATTGGCCTTAATACAGAGCTCTCTCACCCTTTCAGTAATCAATCTGACATCAATCTCACGCATCTCTTATCGCCTTTTAAATTTTAGTAATTCTAATCCCCTCGCCCTTAATTTTTTTATATGTTTAACTCCTGGATACTTTTCCTAACACTCTCTGCTGATTTGGCCACCTGTTGTTTCTCCTCCTCTGTCAATTGAACCTCGATGACTGCCTCTACCCCTTGGGCCCCCAATTTAATAGGAACACCAAAACAGATATCCTTTAATCCATATTCCCCCTCAAGATAGACACAACAGGGGAGAATCCTCTTTTTGTCTTTGAGGATCGCCTCAGCCATTTGAATCACTGCTGCAGAAGGGGCATAGAAGGCACTTCCTGTCTTAAGGAGATTGACGATCTCCCCGCCCCCTTTACGAGTTCTCTCCACCAGTCGATCAATCTTCTCTTTGGGTAGGAAGTGGGAGAGAGGAATCCCACCAATGCTCGTATACCTTGGAAGGGGAACCATTTCATCCCCATGACCCCCCAGTAAAAGGGCTTGAATATCTTCAACGGATATACCCAATTCCATAGCAATAAAGGCCTTAAATCGGGCTGTGTCGAGGATTCCAGCCATTCCGATCACCCTCTGTTTGGAAAATCCACTCTTCTTATAAGCTAAATAGGTCATGGTGTCTAAAGGATTGGTCACAATGATTAGAACCGCCTGAGGAGATCTATCAACCACTTGGCCAACCACTGACTCAATGATCTGTTTGTTAATCTCCAATAAGTCCTCCCGGCTCATCCCTGGTTTCCTTGGAACCCCAGAAGTGATAATCACCACCTCTGAGTCTTTTGTCTCCTCATATCCATTGGAACCAATCACTTTTGAATCAAACCCCTTGATGGGCCCTGCTTGAAAAAGGTCAAGGGCCTTGCCCTGAGGAATTCCTTCAAGGATATCCACCAACACAATATCTCCAAGCTCTTTTTCAGCAGCCCAATGGGCTGCTGTTGCTCCTACAAACCCTGCTCCGATGATTGAAATCTTCTTTCGTCCCATAATCTCTCCCCTTTTGAAAAAAATGGATGATGGAGGATAAGCAAATAAGATCTTTCACGATCCATCATGACTCTTCCTCTGTTCCATCTGATAGCCTTTTAAGTGAAATCCACAGGTTTTTCGAATAATCAACTCAGGTTTTAAAATGATCTCCTGGGAAGACTCCTTCTCCCCTCCTTCAATTCTTTCCACTAACAACTTCACCGCAATGGCACCCATTTCATACTTCTTTTGGCCAATGGTTGTCAATTCAATTCCCTTCAGCCCTGTAAATTCAATATCGTTAAACCCGATTAAGGCTACATCTTCAGGGACTCTCCTCCCTCCTTCTATAAACGCTTGATAAACCCCAAGTGCCATATAATCATTGGTGGCAAAAATGGCAGTGGGAGGTTCACGCATCTCAAGAAATTTCTTTCCTCCCCGATATCCTGATCCTTTTAAAAAATCACCCTCTAAAAAATATTCATCCAACCCTCTCATTCCATAAGTGAGGAGTGCCTTCTTCCCACCTTCCAAACGTTCAAACCCAACAGAGGATTCTGAAGAGCCACCAATCACTCCAATCCGCTCATGTCCAAGTCGAATCAGATGCTCAACCGCTAAGAACCCGCCAAGAAGATTATCTACCCCAACATAATCCACCTTTTCCTTTACGAGGGGATGATAGGTTCGACGATTGACTAAGACCATGGGAAAACCCTCTTCTGCCAACTCCTCAATATTTGGATCGTTCATATGAGCAGAGGAAAAAATTATTCCATCCACCCCTTTACTTCTGAGCATCTCCACATATTGTTTCTCAGTAGAAAGATTGTAATTCGTGCTGCAAAGGATGATATTATAGCCCAATTCCCTGGCGGTCATCTCAATTCCCTGTGAAAGCTCTGTGTAGAATGGATTGGCCATCGTTGTGATCACAAGACCCAATGTCTTAGTCTTCCTCATCACCAAACTTCTTGCAATAAAATTGGGTCGATAATTCAGCTCTCTTGCAATGGCGAGAATCCTTTCCTTGGTCTCATCTTTAATTCGGGATTTATTATTGAGTGCCCTCGAGACTGTAGTATGAGAGACATTGGCCCTACGGGCAATATCTTTAATAGTAATCTTTTTTCTCATTTTGCGTTAACGGTAACATAAAAATGACCAATTTTCAAATATATTGAATAATATCTTGTAAAATCAATTAAATAGACAAATTATTTATTAATTAACAAATAAAGAAAAGTCTAAGGCCCTCCTGATTACTTATTATAAATGAGAATCAGTGCACTCTTTTTTCGTAACCTTTCCAATATTTTTCTTTAAGTGCCTTTTTGTGAATCTTCCCTGAGCCTGTCTTAGGAAGGGATTCCATAAAGTCAATCGATTTGGGTGCTTTATAGGAGGCAATTCGCTCTTTACAGAATTGAATAATCTCTTGCTCGGTAGCTCTCTCTCCTGATTTCAATACTACAATCCCTTTCACAACCTCACCCCATTTTGGATCAGGTATTCCAATCACTGCACATTCTAAGATAGAAGGATGTGTGTAAAGGATATGTTCCACCTCAGTGGAATAAACATTCTCACCTCCGGTTATAATCATATCCTTCTTTCGATCGACTATCGTGACATACCCTTCTTCATCGATCACTGCCAGGTCACCTGTATAGAACCAACCCTCCTTCATCGATTTCTCAGTTTCCTCTGGCAATTTCCAATATCCTCGCATTACGGTATCACCTCTGACAATAATCTCTCCAACCTCTTTTCCATTCTTCTGAACCTCTTCCCCTCGCTCATTGACCACTTTCAACTCAATCCCGATGAATTCTCTTCCTGTTTTTGATTTGAATTGAAGTTGTTCTTCTTTTGATAATCTTTTCAAATGATCTTTTAAAATAGAGAGGGTTAAATAAGGACTCGTTTCAGTCATCCCATAGGTTTGGATGTAATCACATTTGAAGGTTTCAACCATCTTTCGAACCACCTCTGGAGCAATAGGGGCTCCTCCACTGAGGAGCAGCCTTAAACTCTTATAATCAAATTGATCCACCTCAGGGTGATTGATCATCAGGTTGATCATGGTAGGGATGAGATTGGTGAGGGTGACCCTCTCTTTCTCAATCATCTCTAAAACCTTTTTGGGTTCAAAATCCCTGACCATGATATGGGTCCCCCCTACCCACGTGATCGCCCAGGTTGCCCATGCATCTGCAAGATGGAAGAGTGGGGCCACATGAATCCAAACATCACAATCGGTGAGTTGGATTTCCGCGATGGCGGAAAGGGCATGGGTGGTGACATTCTTATGGGTAAGCATCACCCCTTTCGGCCGGCCAGTGGTCCCGCTGGTATAATAGATTTGGGCGATATCCTCCTCATGGATCGATCCCTCAGGGAGGGGAGCTAAGTTTCTCTGCTCTAACAATTTCTCATATTTCAAAGAGACCAGGGCATTAGGGAGTTCACCCGCTCCTGACCAAATAATTGTTTCAATTCCTCCTCCCATTTCCAGAACCTTCTCTATGAGAAATTCGAATATAGAATCCGCAATCAATATCTTTGAATCTGAATCCTTTAGGATGAAGGCGATCTCTTGCGGAGAGAGTCGATAGTTGATCGGGACAGAGATGGCTCCAATCTGAGCAATAGCGTAGTAGGATTCTAAGAAGACATGGCAATTGGGATGGAGAAGGGCGACCCTGTCACCCTTCTCAACTCCAAGGTCTTTGAGACAGGATGAGAAACGACTCACTCGATTGTAAAATTCTTGATAGGTCCAATGCTTGTCCCCACAAACAATCGCTTTTTTTCGGGGAAAGAGTCGAAAGGGCCTTCCAAGGGTTTCACCTAAGATCATTCGAGCAGATTACTTCTCTTCACTCTTGGTCAAATCTTCAAAACGAATATCTAATCCTAAAATCCCTTGAATCTCACCCAGTTCATTTCGAATGGGTCCAGAAACAGTGATGCAGAGAGCCCCTGTAATTTTGGAAGAGTAAAGGTCGGTCACATGAATCTTCCCATCTCGCAAGGGTTCAATAAACCAGGATCGATCAGAGTAATTGATTTCCATCCCTGCATGTTCATACTTTGCCCGATCCACCACCTGGCAGATATTCCGAGTAATTTTTAACCCGTGCATATCCACGATGTAAGCAAACTGAATATAAGAATATTCATCCACCAAGGATTGGAGAATAGGCTCCATCCGTTCAGGTACCATTGATTTTATCTCAGGCTCTTCAATCACCCTCTCGATGAGGTGGGCTGCCATCTCATGGGCCTTTGCTTTGAGGATATCAAATTCAGAAATAAAAATTTCAGGAAGGTACTTTCGCACCACCTTTTCCATCTCCTGATCCGAAATGGAAGTGGTTCTCCCTTCCTCATACTGTTTTGTAATCCAACGATTGATCTTGGCTACCCCAGGATGGGTTTTCTCGATTCGGTCTTTACCGGTGAGTGCAAAATGGGAATTGATCCACTGGGCAATTCCAGCTAAACCTGATTTGTCATTGATGGAGATGGAAATGGGTCGATTCAGAATCTTTGCTGTATTGAAAATATTGTAAATCTCCTCATTCTTCAGTATACCATCGGCGTGAATCCCTGCACTGGTAGAATTGAAATTGGCTCCCACAAAAGGCATGTTAGGAGGAATGGTAACCCCGATGTTCCGTTCTAAGTAATTTCGGATCTCGGTGATCATAGTGGTATCAATTCCATTGCTATGCCCCATCAAACTGATATATTCAATCACCAATCCTTCAATGGGAGGATTTCCCGTTCGTTCTCCAAAACCCAGTAGGGTTCCATTGGCTGCTGAACAACCATAGAGCCATGCAGTCGTAGCGTTAATGAATCCCTTGTGAAAGTCATTATGTCCATGCCATTCTAAATACTCCGCGGGAACTCCGGCATCATCGATCATTGCCCTTATGATCTTTGGGACGCAACGGGGAAGGGCAGCACTCGGATAAGGAACACCGAACCCTAAGGTGTCACAGAGTCGGATCTTAACCGGAATCTTGGCCTCTTCTGAAAGCCGCATCAGATCCTGTGCAAATGGAACGCAGAATCCATAAATATCTGCCCTGGTCACATCTTCAAAATGGCAACGGGGAATGATTCCAAGTTCCAGCGAAGCAGAGGCAATCGAAAGATATTCCCGCATGACCCCCCTTCGATTCTTCTTCAGTTTTAAAAAGATGTGATAATCTGAAACCGAGGTAAGAATTCCTGTCTCTTTTAACCCCATCTCTTTTACTAATTTAAAATCCTCTTTGACTGCCCGAATCCATCCTGTAATTTCTGGGTAGCGATAATTTTTCTCCTGGCATTTCCTTACCGCCTCCTTATCCTTCTCACTATAGAGAAAGAATTCACATTGCCTTATCACCCCATTGGCACCCCCTAACTTATGAAGCATCTCGTAGAGATCTACAATCTGCTCAACCGTATAGGGAGGTCGGGCTTGTTGACCATCCCGAAAGGTGGTATCCGTAATGAAGATCTCTTCAGGCGGATCGGTAAAGACAAACTTATTGTCGAACTCTACCCTGCATACCTCCTCATAGGGAAAGATATTTCGATAGAGGTTTGGTTCTTGAACATCCAGAAGGGGATACTGATCAATCATATGTCTACTTTGAAAAGCTTTCCTTTTTCTTGCAATAGTCATCTCCCTACCTCACTGTGGATATATCATTAATAATTCCTTCATAAAATATTTTGAGTGAACAATAATATGAAATTTCTTAAACCTTGATCTCTTTTACCCTAATCCAGAGCTCATCCAGCTGCTTGGGATCAACCCTTGAAGGGGCATCCGTCATTAAGCAAGTCCCCTTCTGGGTTTTTGGAAAGGCAATCACATCCCTGATGGACTCTGAATGGCTCAGGATCATGATCAGTCGATCAAACCCAAAAGCGATTCCACCATGGGGAGGAGTTCCATATTCAAGAGCCTCTAAAAGAAATCCAAATCTCTCTCTTGCCTCTCCCTCATCCATCCCCAATTTCTCAAAGAGGAGGGATTGAACCTCTCTCAAATGGATTCGAATGCTACCTCCTCCAATCTCCGAGCCATTTAAGACCAAATCATATGCCTTAGCCCTCACCTGCTCAGGATGCTCCTTTAATTTGGATAGATCCTCGTCTCTTGGAGCAGTAAAAGGATGATGGACCGCTACAAAACGTCTCTCGGTTTCATCATATTCTAAAAGTGGAAAGTCAAGGATCCACACAAACTTATATTGATTATTTGGAATCAATCCAAATTTCTCCCCAAGGTGGAGGCGAAGGTTTGCCAATGATTGATTGACCACCTTTGGTGGACCAGCCACAAAAAGGAGAAGATCGTTTTCGTTTGAATCCAGGATTGTTTCTACAGCCTTCCTCTCTTCCTCTCTAATAAATTTTTGAATGGAGGATTGCCAACCATTTCCAACCACTTTTGCTGAGATCAATCCCTTTGCTCCAAAATTTTGAACATAATGAGTGAGGTCATCGATCTCCTTTCTGGAGAGCATACCCCCACCTTTCACATTGATCCCCTTAATGATCCCCCCCTTTGCAATAGCCTCGTGAAATACCTGGAAAGATGAATTTTTCAAAACCCCTGTCACGTCCCTCAATTCCATTTCAAAACGGATGTCAGGCTTATCCACTCCATATCGATCCATGGCCTCATGATAAGTCAAGACTGGAAATGGGACCTCTAAATCCAAACCCAAGACCTCCTTGAAGATATGGACCATTAAGCCTTCCATCATTCTCTGGATATCTTGAACGGTAACAAAAGACATTTCCACATCAATCTGAGTGAACTCAGGTTGTCGATCCGAACGGAGATCTTCATCCCGAAAGCAACGGACAATTTGGAAGTAGCGATCAAATCCTGAAACCATCAGGATCTGTTTCAATAGTTGTGGAGATTGAGGCAGGGCATAAAAATGACCAGGACTCAATCGGCTGGGTACTAAGAAATCTCTTGCCCCTTCACGTGTACTTTTGAATAACATTGGGGTTTCAACTTCCAAGAATCCATGACGATCAAAGTAATTTCTTACCTCCCTTGCAACTTGATGACGTAAAAATAAATTTCTCTGAAGTCTGGGGCGTCTTAAGTCCAAGTATCGATATTTTAGACGTGTCTCCTCAGCCACTTCTGCCTCATCTTCAATCGGAAAGGGGGGGGTTTTGGCCACATTTAGAATCCTTAATCTTTTAGCAAGGATCTCGATCTCCCCTGTTCTTAATTTAGGGTTGGCTGTTCCTTCAGGTCTTAAAATAACCGTCCCTTCAACCCCTACGACAAACTCATTCCGAAGGGATTGGGCTCTGAAATGGGCTTCTTCACTTATCTCTGGATTAAAAACAACCTGAACGATTCCTTGCCTATCCCTCAGTTCAATAAAGATGAGGCCCCCAAGGTCTCTTCTCCGTTGAACCCACCCCGATAAAGTGACCTCTCGACCCATGTCTTTTTTATCCAAATCCCCACAATAATCGGTTCTCTTCAAATCCCCTAAAAGGTCAATCATGATCCGTGATTCGTTCATCTTTTTCAATTTATTGAAATCATTAATTCTATTATATTAACTAAAATTACTAAGCTATTCAATAGAAATTAATTTTTTTAAGGAATGCATCACTGAAATGGGGAACCCTATTAGAATTAGGCAGGAATATCTTCTAAATCTTATAGAACTCTACAGATCAACCCCTTCAGATACTCTCCTTCGGGGTGGTAAAGATCGATGGGATGATCCCAGGAATGTCCTAATCGCCCAACCAGTTGGGCCTTTCTCCCCGAATCCAGTGCGGCTGAAAAGACAATTTTCTGAAATAAATCCAATTGAATATGGTGGGAACAGGAGAAGGTAAATAGCCAACCCCCCTCATTCAATAAACGAAAGGCCCAGAGATTGATCTCCTTATATCCCCTCGAAGCGCTCTGAAGATGCCCTTTCTTCTTTGCAAAGGGAGGAGGATCAAGAATGACCATGTCATATCCTGGTTTGATATTTCTCAAGACCTCAAAGGCATCCCCTCGGATCTTTTGATGGGAGACCTTCTCCAATCGATTTAAATCGAAATGCTGATCCACTATATTTAAGGCCTCTTCTGACGAATCGATCAGGGTAATCTCCTTTGCCCCTCCCAATCCGGCATGAATGGAAAAAGCCCCTGTATAACAGAAACCATCCAAAACCCTCTTTCCTTTTGAAAAATCTCTTGATAAGAATCGATTCTCCCTCTGATCCAAGTAAAATCCTGTTTTTTGGCCTCTCTTCACATTGACTTTGAAACGGCATCCATATTCCTCTATCTCAATAAGCTCAGGAACTTCTTTCCCATAAAGAAGTCCTTGACTCTCGGGTAATCCTTCTTCGCTCCTGACTGCAACATCACTCCTCTCAAAAATGGTTTTGGGTTGGAATGCTTTGGCCAAGAGTTGGGTTAAACTCCCTTTGATCCGATCCATCCCTGCAGTGAAGCATTGAAGGACCAAAACTTCTCCATAACGATCAACAATCAACCCTGGAAGCAAATCGCCTTCCCCATTGATTAGGCGATAAGCATTGGTTCTTTTTTTATATCTCTCCTCTCGAATCTGACTTGCTCTCAAAATTCGACTCCTAAAAAAATTTTCATCCAAATCCTCTCTTCTTCGGGTGAGGCATCGAAAGATGATTTGAGAAAGGGGATTGACGTGCCCTATCCCTAAAAATTGTCCCTCTCGGGTGTAAACCTCCCCAACCTGGCCTGGAGAAACCTCCCCATCGATTCTTTCAACTGCACCTGAAAAGATCCATGGATGCCCTTGCAGGAGAGATTTTTCCCTCCCTTTTTTTAAGATAAGCTTTGGAAGGTTGGCCATTTTAGAGTGAATAATAGGGGGTCAGATAAACTGACAAAAAGAGCCTCTTCTTCGGCTTGCCCTCTCGACTAAGTGATGAACAAATTCCTCATAGGTCATCCCCTTCACCTTGAGGGCCCGATATATTCCAGATTGAGGAGAGATATCTGGATTTGGATTCACCTCTAAAGTATAAATCTTCCCATCTCCGTCCACTCGAATATCCACTCGTGCATAATCTCGACACTCGAAGAGTCTAAAGACTTTTATGGCAATCTGTTCAATCCCTTTTTGAAGACTCCGTTCGAGTGGGGCAGGACAGATGGGTTTAGACTTTTGGTATTCTGGACTCTCCGTCACCCATTTGGCTTCATAACTACATATTTTAGGTACGCCCTCTGGAAATTCAGAGTAATCAATCTCTGAGATTGGAAGAACCTCGACCTTCCCATTTACCTCGATCAAACCTACGTTCAATTCCCTCCCATCAATAAACTCCTCCACTAATGCAGGTTGCTGATACTTCTCAATCACATATCGAACCTGTTGACTCAAGGACTTATCATCAAATACCACACTCCATTTTGAGATCCCAAGACTCCCATCTTCATGAAGGGGTTTGACGATAAGAGGGTAGAGATTGCCTTTGATAGAGTCTGTGTCCTTTTCAAAGATTTTATAACGTGGGGTCAGGATTCCTTGAGATTGGAGAATATCCTTCACCTTTCCTTTATCCTGACACAAACCGAGGGTCAGAGGAGAAGAACCCGTATAGGGGATTCGAAAAAGATCGAGCAGAGCAGGGATATTCATCTCCCAGCAGGTATTTCCGAAAACGCTTTCACAGAGATTGAAGACCACATCAGGCTGGTACTCCTTAAGCCAATGAATAATTGGGAAAATTTCTTTCTGAACCGCTAACACCAATGATTGGTGGCCAAGAGAGTGAAGGGCCTCCTCAACCGCCTTGATCTCTTCAATCACGGCATCTTCAGCCAGGATGTCCTTTTCTTCTCCCTTCTGGAGCCGTTCAAGAAGATTGTATAGGATCACCACCTTAAGCAAGGGCCTTCTCCTCTCCGGTGTGTTGATTCTCAAGCAGTCACTTTCTTAGGAATGGCTTTTTCCTCACCCATGGACCTCTGTTTCTTAAATTCAATAATGTTTGGATCTGAATATTCAAAAATCCTTCCTTCATAATTTCTTAAAACGATCTTTCCTTTACCCCTTGAGATCACATAATCGGGTTGGAGGGGAATCTTCCCTCCTCCTCCAGGAGCATCCACCACATAGGTGGGCACGGCATAACCTGTTGTGTGACCCCGTAATTTTTCCATGATCTGAATCCCTGTAGCTATTGAGGTCCTGAAGTGTTCAGTCCCCATCACAAGGTCACATTGATAGATGTAGTAGGGACGAACCCGAATCTTGAGGAGCTCATGAACCAACTTCTTCATGATATAGGGTTTGTCATTAATCCCTTTGAGAAGAACAGTCTGGCTTCCAAGAGGGATCCCTCCGTCTGCGAGTTCATTGCATGCTCTCCTTACCTGATCTGTAATCTCCTTGGGATGGGTAAAATGGATTGAGATCATCAGGGGATGGTATTTCTTCAACATCCTCACCAGCCCTCCTGTAATCCTCTGAGGAAGGGTCACCGGTACTCTCGTCCCGATTCTGAGAAGTTCAATATGGGGAATGATTCTCAATCGGCTTAAAATCTCCTCCAGCCTTTCATTTTCGAGGAGAAGCGGATCTCCTCCAGAGACGAGGACGTCTCGAACCTTACGGTGGCTCCTTAAGTATTTAAGAACCTCTTCAAAGTTTCCCTGGGTAATGGACCGTTCATTACTCCCTACCAATCGTCTTCGGGTACAGTACCGGCAATACACTGCACATTGATCGGTGACCAGCAGAAGAACTCGATCAGGATAGCGGTGCACAAGTCCTGGAACAGGTGAGTGTTTATCTTCCCCAAGGGGATCCACCATCTCATTCTTTGAGAGATGGATTTCTTCAATACGAGGAATGGCCTGTCTTCGAATTGGACAATTTGGATTATTTGGGTCCATCAGACTGACAAAGTAAGGCGTAACGGCCAAGGCCAATCTTCCCTTAGAATGCTCAATCCCCTGAATCTCTTCAGGGGTTAAATTGAGGATCTCTTTCAGACGATCGAGAGTGGTGATCCGATGCCGAAGCTGCCACCTCCAGTCATTCCATTCCCTTTCCGAAACTCCCTTCCAAATGGGTGGAACTACGATTTTGGGTTCGTCAACCTTTCCTTTTTCCATGGAGAGGGGAAATAAACAGAGCTGGGCTCCCCTCTTCAATTCCTGCTGGGCCATAGATAAATTAGAGTCTGAAGCAGGCTCCATCTTCTCTCCTTCCTGCATACCGGCTATGGGACCACCCTCCCTTTAAAAGATCCGCTTCATCTGAAAACAAAGGAGGAGATATCATTCGATACCTCCTCCTTTGGAAAGCAAAAGCCCACGGTCTTGAATAGCAGATATGCACCTTTTTTTCTTTTTATGATGATCTAAAATACCTTATCCCTCCCTTTCATTCAGTCTATCACTCTATTCCTGTTGGCGCCTCCTTCAAATCACAGGTAGGCGCCAACTCTTATGGATGATAGAAACACCCTTACTACTTTTTCTCAGCAGGAGCAGGCTCAGCAGGTTTTTCTTCTGCTGGCGCTGGTGGAGCTGGGGCCTCAGGAGGTTTGGCCTCCTCCTTGACCGCTGGCTTTGGTGCTTCCTCTTTGGCTTTACATCCAATTCCGATCGTGACAATATTGATCACCATGGCCAATGCAAGGAAAAGAAAGATCCATTTCCTCATGTCACTTCACCTCCTTTCTAAACAGATTGAAAACTTCTCTCTCTCCTCATATTGGAGGAAGTTTTAAAACCTTCGGGGAAAGAAATCTCCCGAATGACCTTTCGCAATAATCTTGGATCGACAGGCTTCTTTATAATCCGGTAAATCCCCATCTTTTTCAATCTCTGGTTGAGTTCATCTGTAATTAAGGGGGTCATCAATATAAATCGATGATTCCATCTCTTCAACAATGGGAAATCTCTTTCTAAGAGATCGATCTCAACATCAGCCAAGATTACTCCCTTTTCAATATCCTTCTTTCTTCCCTCTAATTGGGAAAGCTCTTCAATCTCTTCTACATGAAAACCATATTTTTTCAGAATTTTGTTTAGGCTGAGCCTGACAAATTCATCTTTGTCAAGAATAAATGCCCACTTCTGCTTTTCTTTCATAAAAAGAGTCTACTTCAAAACTTGTGCCAAAATGTTTTTAATTCATATTTAGATCGCTTATAAAAAATGCTGGAATATTCATAGATTAGATTCCTATCCCATAAAACCTCCCTTCGTCTATCCAAAAATTTTACCTAAAAATCATGAAAAAATATCACTCATTTATATAAAAGTGTGACAAAATGGCATTCTTTTTAACCCAGGTTCTAAAATGGATGACTTCCTGTCCTCCTTTAGTCTTATACAAATCATATCATTGGAATATCTCCCTTTTCCCTTCTACGTTTTACCTGGTGAGGGTTTCTTGTAACTCTTCAATCTTTCGATGAATGGTTCTGACGTTAATCCCTAATAATTGAGCAGCCTTCCTTTTATTTCCTTTGGTTGCCCTCAGGGTTTGGATCAGCATCTCTTTTTCGACCTCTTCAAGGGGCGTTCCTATTTTGATTGGAATGATCTCAGGCCTCTCTTTTCCCTCCCGAATCTCGGGGGGAAGATGATGGGGTTCAATCACCTCAGGACTATGAATGACCAAAATGGATTCAATCGTGTTTTCTAACTCCCTTACATTCCCGGTCCATTCATAATGGGTAAGGAGTTGCATGGCCTTTTGTGAAATCCCTCTTACCTTCATATGATACTTTTGACTAAATCTTTCGATAAAGAAACGGATCAGAAAAGGGATATCCTCCCTTCGATCCCTTAAAGGAGGAAGTTTGATATTCACAACATTTAAACGATAATAGAGATCCTCCCTGAAAATACCTCTTTTGACTTCCTCATTCAGATCACGGTTACTTGCAGCAATAATTCGAATATTGACTTTGATGGTTTTATTCCCCCCGACCCTTTCAAATTCGCCTTCCTGTAAGACCCGTAAGAGTTTAATCTGGGTGGACGGAGGAATATCCTCTACCTCATCCAGAAAGAGGGTTCCTTGATGAGCCAATTCAAATCGACCCTTTCGAGAGGCAATAGCCCCTGTAAAGGCACCTTTTTCGTGTCCAAAAAGCTCACTTTCGATAATCCCCTCACTTAATGATGCACAACTCACTTTGATAAAGGGCATTGAGGCTCTTTGACTGTTATAATGGATGGCATTGGCAATCAATTCTTTTCCTGTCCCACTCTCACCAATGATGAGGACAGAACTATCATAGGGGGCAATATGGCGGATGAGCTCAAAGATTCTGACCATCTTTTCGCTTCTCCCAATGATATTTTTAAAATGGAATCTGTCCTCTAACCGGGAGCGAAGTTCTAAGTTTTGAAGGATCAATGTCTGTTTCTCTAAGGCCCTTTCCACCAATAAGGAGATGACCCTCGGATTGATTGGTTTCTCGATAAAATCAAAGGCACCCAATTTCATCGCCTGGACCGCCTTCTCAATGGTTCCCTGAGCAGAGATGACGATGACTTCAGTGGCTGGCCTTAGTCTCTTGACCTCCTCTAAAAGTTCAATCCCATCCATCTTGGGCATGACCAGATCTGTGATGACCAGATCAACCGCCTCTCGACGAAAGAGAAGAAGTCCCTCCTTCCCATTGGACGCAGTAAGAATCTCATAGCCCTTCTTCTGAAATAAAATTCGAAGACTCTCCCTGACCGCTGAATCATCCTCTACAATTAAGATCACCTTTTCATCCATCCACTCACCTTAAAAGAAACTCTTCTATTGAACCTAAGGGATCTCATCTCCCTATGGGCCGACCGGTATCCGTATTCTAAAAGTCGTCCCTCGATTGATCTCACTTTTGACCGAAATCTCTCCACGATGATCTGAAATAACCTTTTTCACGATAGAGAGTCCCAAACCTGACCCCATCGGTTTGGTGCTGAACATAAAATCGAAGATCTTTGGAAGATTTTCCTTTGAGATCCCCACCCCATTGTCCTGGATGACAATAAAGACATTCTTCTTGGATCCTCTGGTGGAGAGATGGATCTCGCCTTTTTCAGAGACGGCCTGAATGCTATTGACCAGGAGGTTTGAAATGGCCAGATTGAATTGGCTAATATCGATCTTTAGCATGGGTAGCTTCTTCTGGAAGTGGGTTTCTATCTTTGCATTTTTAATCTGCGCATCAGGCCTTAAAAGACGGACCACAGAATCTAAAACCTCATTGACTTGAACCCATTCAAACTTTGGAGGGGGGAGGCGATTGAAATCCAAGAATTCCTTCAGATTATTCTCCAATCGGAGGGTCTCGTAACTGATGAAATTGATCAGAGAGTGAATCTCATCTTTTTGAGAAAGTTGGGGCTCCGCACCTAATTCCTCTCTCAGCAATTCAATATTGATGTTCAGGGAGCTCAATGGATTTCGAATCTCATGGGCCATCCACCTGGCCAGAACCCCAATGGTGGAAAGATCCCGACTTTTACTAATCTCTCTCAGGAGCAATCCTTTTTCTGTAATGTCTGAAAAGGTGGCCAAACAACCCATAAAGAGCGGTCCCTTCCCATCAAAAATAGGATAAAAACTGCATTGGAGAATTCGGGTTTCCTGATCCTTCGAAGATCCGGATGAAACTCGGATGGCCAACTCAATATCGTGATTGCTCTCCTTCTTTTTATAAACAGAGGCGAAATGCTTCTTAATGTTTTTATAGGGGATCACCCTCTCCAACTTTTTTCCTAAAACCTTTTTCTCATTGATCTGAAAATATTTTTCGGCAACAGGATTGAAAAGTTGAATTCGTTCCTGAGCATCTGCAAAAATGATAGCTTCTTTAAAATTTCTTAATATGATTTCGTAAAGTCGGTACGACTCGTTTCCGAGATTGGGTTCGAATGAATCCATTCTAATTCGATTCCTTTAACCAACTGTACCGTTGGATGGCATGATAGAAAATGGTCTTAATCAATTGGGCATAATCCCACCCCATCCTTCTTGCCATGATCACCAGGTCACCATAAATTGGAGACAGACCCGGGAGAGGATTGATTTCCAGAAAATAAGGGATGTTGTCTTCTCCGACTCGAATATCAACCCTTGAGACATCTCGACAATCCAGGGCTCGATAAGATTGAAGGGCAACCTCCTCAATCCTCTCTAAGAGGCTTGGATCAATGGGAGGAGGGCAATGGTATCGAACCTTCTCCTCCCACTCCCGTTTAATCTCCAATGAGTAGATCGATTCCTCAGGGGGTTTACCCTTGATCTCGATCTGCATCACTCCAAGGACAGAAGGGGCTTCATTACCCAGAATCCCCACGGTGAACTCTGGACCCTTCACAAACTCTTCGATTAGGATTGGAGAGCCGTAGTTTTTTAAAAGATCTTGAACCTTCTCTTTTAAAGATTGAGGATCTATGATCTTGGAATTCAATCTCACCCCTTTACTCGATCCTTCGTAGCATAATTTCACGAATAGAGGATAACGGAGATCTAACCCCTCGAGATCTTCTACCCTCTCCACCTTCTTAAATCGAGGGGTAGGAATATGATGGGCCATTGCAACTCTCTTGGCCATGGCCTTATCCAGGGTAAGGGATAGGGTGAGTGGGTCTGATCCAGTATAGGGAATATTTAAAAACTCTAAGAGAGCAGGGATATGGGCTTCCCGATTTCGGCCTCGATGACCTTCGGCAATATTGAAAACGATATCGACCGGGGTTGTTCTTAATCGGTCAATTAAATCAGGATCCCCTCCTAAGGGGATGACTTCATGACCTTCACTCTCTAACACCTTCTGAATGGCCTCAATCGTTTCTTCGGAATCAAACTCCTCAAAAAGATCGATAGGCTGATGTTCATTTAGAGAGTAATCCTTCTTGAGGTTAAAGGTAATTCCAACTTTTAATTTCATATTTGAGGTGATCTCCATTGGATTCAATTTAATTTCGATATATCTCTGTTTTAAATCTTTGTCAACTCCCTTCCCATCTTTATTCGTAATCCATGCTTTCAGAGCACTTTCGTTTATGTTACATTAACGACATGGCTCATCAGGATGAGGGTTGGAGAGGAATTAAAAGAGAAGAGATCTTCAGTGCATTAACTCGATTACGGAAAGGTTTACTTCAGATCATCCTCATCATTGTTGGATTTGGAATCATCATTTTCCCTTTTTCAAAAGAATTGCTTCGTTTCCTATGTCAACTCTCTCTGAAAATGGATTTGGTGGCTTACACCATTCCGGAAGCCTTTTTCTCCCTTCTCAAACTAACTCTTTATGCAAGCCTATTTCTTTCCATCCCTTTTATCTTTTATCGAATCTGGAAAGCCTTTACCCCTCTCTTTCAATCGAAGGGATTGAGTTTTGGAGGAGGAGTCATTATCACCTCCATTATCCTCTTTTATTTGGGGGCCTTTTTTTGTCTCTTTATTACATTGCCTTTTGGGGTCCAATTTCTCTTAGGGTATCAATCCACCCACATCAAACCAATGATCTCCGTGGGGAAATATGTCTCTTTCTGCACCTTTTTTATCTTTGGATTTGGACTGACCTTCGAACTTCCATTAATGCTTGCTCTATTAAGCTATCTTAGACTGGTGAAGGCCTCGTTTTTGACTCGAAATCGACGATATGCTATTCTTTTAATAGCCATAGCTGCAGCGGTGATCACACCAACCCCTGATGTTTTTAATATGTCATTAATGGCAGGCCCTTTATATATTCTATTTGAGATTGGGATCATTTTGGTCAAAATCATTGAGAGAAAGAGAGCCACCATGGAGGAGATCGCCTCGAATTGATAAAAATGGAAACCCTTCGATGGTTAAAAACTCTAATCCCCAAAAAGATTTCTCATGTTGGACTGAAGACGAAGATCACCTTTCTAATCATCCTGATTGTCTCTGGAACCCTCCTCTTTGCCAGCTATCTTGACTTTCACCTTTCTAAGAAGGCCCAGATTGATCTTTATCTGGATCGAAATCTTTACATTGCCATGCAGATCGACATTGGGATCCCTGACCATCGGTTGATGGAGAGTCTTTCCCAAATCAGCGATGAGATTGAGGAGTGGTTATTGAGTCGCCCCAGTTTAATGGAGATTGATGTATTCCTCTTCTCCTCAAAAGGATGGGATCCTTTGATCTCCCAATCCAAGTCCCTTAATCCAACCCCCTTCTCCCTAACCAATGAGCAGATCAAGGAGATCAAAAAGGATAGATATCTCTCTAACCTTAAGGAGATCGAGGAGGAGAAGCAGTTAGAGGTGATCGTTCCTCTCCATTCGAGAAAAAAGGTCATCGGTGGGATCAGGATCGTTAGCTCTTTTGATGAAGCCCATAGTTACTTGAATAAGAAAAAGACCTGGACCTACCTCATTACCTTCTCTAACATCTTTATTATTTTTATTATCCTTACGATCCTTTTTAAAAAATTGGTTGGGAATCCAATCCAGAAGTTAGTAGAGGCAATGAATCAGGCTGAAAAGGGGAATCTGGAGGCGGAAACCCAGATCCCCAGTCATGACGAATTAGGAGAGTTAGGAAGACATTTTAACCGGATGATCAGGACAATAAGAGAGACCCATGAACAGAACATTCAACTCCTCTCTAAAGTCAATAAATTCAATGAGGAATTGACTAAGAAAGTAGAATCGGCTACTCAGGAGCTTAAGCTTCTCCATGAAGCCCTTTCAGAATCTCAAAGACAACTCAGCCAATCAGAAAAACTGGCTGCTTTAGGACAGGTAACCGCCACCATCGCCCATCAAATTGGCACCCCTCTAAACTCCATCTCCGGTTATATCCAACTGATGTTACAAGAAGGAAATCTCCAACCCACTGATCAAAACCGATTGAGAATTATTGAATCTCAATTAGACCGATTAGCCGATTCTTTTCGAAACTTGCTCTCTTACACTAGCCAACCAAAACCTCAATTAAAACCACTGGATCTCAATGAAGTCTTGAAAGAATTGATCCCATTAAGTGAGCTCTGGCTCAGAGCTCGGAATATTACCCTCTATTCCCATCTCTCTCCTAATTCCCCCCTGATCTTAGGGGATTTTACTCATCTTCAAACCCTGTTCCTCAATCTCATCACAAATGCCTTAGATGCGATGCCAAATGGGGGAACCCTAACCATTAAAACCCAAAAAGTCTCCCTTTCGCCCATTGAAGATGGAAATCAAGAATGGTTAAAGGTCTCTATTACGGATACAGGGATAGGTATCTCAGAGGAAACAAAAAAGAAGATCTTCGATCCTTTCTTCACGACCAAGAAGATCGGTGAAGGGACGGGTTTGGGGCTTTCCATCTGTGAAAAAATTGTTAAAGATCACTCTGGAAGGTTAGAAGTTTATAGCGAAGTCGGAAAGGGAAGCACCTTTTCGGTCTACCTTCCCATCAGGAAAGATGGAGAAATCCATGGAGAGAACCTCAGCTCATCTTCTAATTGTGGATGACGATCAGGTCACCCTTGACCTTCTGAAAGAAGTCCTCCTCAAAGAGGGTTATCAGGTAACCACTGCCTCGAATGGAGAAGAGGCGATCGCTCTTGGAAAAGATCATCTCTTTGACATTGTGATTACAGATGTCAGGATGAAAGATATAGATGGAATGGAGGTTCTGAGATCCTTTAAAAAGATTTCACCTGACACTTCTGTCATCCTGATCACTGCCTTTGGATCCATGGATACTGCAATTGAGGCTATTCGAGAAGGGGCCTTTGACTATATCAGCAAACCCTTTAAGCTCGAAGAGATCAAACATACGGTGAAAAGGTCCCTTGAGCAGAGAAAGATTCTTGAAGAGAATAAATTCTATCGGCAGGAGCTTATCGATAAATATCATATGAAGAATGTGGTCGGGAGAACTCCCCAAATGCTTCAAGTCTATAAAACCATTGCCAAGGTAGCCAATTCGAAATCAACCATCCTTCTTTATGGAGAAAGAGGGACAGGGAAAGAACTGATCGCTCGGTCAATCCATTATAATAGCAATCGGAATAACCGACCCTTCATCCCAGTGGATTGTGCTTCCTTGGTGGAAACCCTTATGGAAAGTGAACTATTTGGCCATATTCGCGGAGCCTTCACAGGCGCTCATTCGACTAAAAGAGGACTTTTTGAAGAAGCAGATGGAGGAACCCTATTCCTTGACGAGATTGGAAACCTCAGCCTTTCCACCCAGGCTAAGATTTTAAGATTTCTCCAGGAGCATGAATTCAAAAGGGTAGGAGGGACAGAAAATATTAAAGTGGACGTTCGTGTCATTGCTGCAACCAATCAACCTTTAGAACCTCTTATAAAAATGGGTAGATTTAGAGAAGATCTTTTTGATCGTCTCAACGTTGTTTCCATCACCCTCCCCCCTTTAAGGGAAAGGAGAGAGGATATCCCTCTACTTGCAAATCATTTTCTACAACGATTTTCACAGGAGAATCAAAAGAATATCACACACTTCTCTCCAGAGGCCCTTGAAATTCTCACTCAATATTCTTGGCCTGGGAACGTGAGGGAGTTAGAACATACAATTGAGAGAGCGGTCATTCTCTCTACCCATCCCCTTATTCTCCCAGAAGATTTGCCCAAAAAGATATGTGAAGAGGTTAAGATACCAGAATTTAAAATAGATAAAGAGCTCCTCCCCTTAAGGGAAGTGGAAAGGCGATATGTGTTAAAGGTTCTTCAAGAAACAGGTGGAAATAAAAAGAAGGCTTCAGAAATTTTAGGGATCGATCGGACCACACTCTATCGAATTTTAGAAAAAGAAATATAAAATTATTGTTGTTGCATATTACGACATCCTCTTCACTCGATTGTGTTGAATTATAAAACACAAGATATCCCTCCTCAAATCTCCTTATAAAATTTACCTATAATATCAGCATATTATAAATATTTCACCTTATTTCATCTTGGCATCCATTATGCAATTTTAACGATAATCTCGAAAATCCTTAATTGAAAGGAGGTGAATAGAAATGAAGAAATTAATTCTTTTATTAGCCCTTCTCACATTGGCTGTTTTCGTCTCAGGAACAATGGCACAGCAGGCAAAGACTGAAACCGCTCCTGCAAAAGCTGCACCTGCTTCCGAACCGGCAAAACCATCTGCCCCTGTGAAAGCAGAAAAGTTTGCAGGAACCATTGACAAAGTGGATGAGATGGCCAAAACCATCGTGGTGAAAGGTAAAAATGTTGAGAAGACCTTTGCGATCGATGATAAAACAAAGATCACAAAGGGCAAAGAAACCCTCTCTTTTGTTGATCTGAAGGAGGGAATGAATGTCTCTGTCAATTTTAAAAAGGATGGAGATAAGATGGTTGCTTTGGCGATTAAAGTCGCTACGCCGAAAGCTCCTACCCCGAAGTAGGAAGGATCAAAGCAATAGGAGCCTTTTTATCTAATCGGAGACGAATCTACTATTCAAATGGATTCATCTCCCATTACCTCACCTAAAATTTCATTGAACCCTTATAAATTTTAGGTTAAAATGGTTTGAACCAAATAAAAAGATCAAATGAATCCAATTTTAAAAGGAGGATAAGAGAATGAAAACAATGAGATATCTGGTATTGGCTTTAGTCATCTTGACCTTTTTAGTCTCTTGTGGTAAGAAGCCCACTCAGGAGATCGAAAGTACTCAGGGGGCTGTCAATGCGGTGATTTCAGAGGGCCTTGGGAAATACGCCCCAGAGGATGAGAAGAAACTTCAGGATGCAATGGCTGCCGCGATGGAAGAGATCAAGGTTCAGGAGGGAAAAACCTTTAAAAATTATGATAAAGCCAAACAGATGCTTGCTGAGGTAAAAAAGAGCGCAGAGGAGATGAAGGCAGCACTGCCAGCTAAAAAAGAAGCGGCCAAACAGAATGCAATAAGCGCCCAAGAAGCAGCAAAAACCGCAGTCAATGAGGCAAAATCTCTATTAGCCAAAGCCCCAAAAGGGAAGGGAACAGCCGCAGACATTCAGGCCTTAAGTGGAGATGTGAAAGGACTTGAGGATTCCCTTACTGAGATTCAGGGATTGATTGAAAAGGAGGAGTATGGGGAAGCCGTGACCAAGGCCAATGCGACTAAAGAGAAGGCCTCAAGTGTGACCAATGAGATTAACCAGGCTATTGAAAAGGTTAAGGCAGCCCAACCTAAGAAGAAGTGAGGCATTTCTCTGATTTGAAACTAAAAGTTTTTTTTCTCCTCATCTTTTTATTAGGGTGTGGATGCACCTGTGAAAGAACCCTCCCTCCAGAGATAAAACTTGTAGATCAACAGGAATTAATTCTCTGGAGGGAAGGAGCTCATCTTTATCTTCCAGAGCAATATTCTAATTATAAAGAGAAACTAACCCAAGCCCAAAAAAATCTCCTGAGGATCAATTCTCGATTCCGATGGTTTAGAGATTATAAGGACCTTCGTGCTGAATACCTCCAGTTGCTTAACCAAGGGGAGGAACTACTAAAAAGGCTTCGAGAAGAAAAGGAGTTTAAAAGGAAAACCATTCTCAATCAAATAGAAACCCTTCAGGGAAGGATGGAAGGCTTGTCTCAATTGACCCTGCTTCATCCTGGAGCAGGGATTTCAAGAAACCATCTGACAAAGGCTGAAGTCGTTTTGAATGAAGCGAAGAACCTATATGAAAAAAACCAATTCCTCGTCTCGGAACAGAAAATGGAGGAGGTGGAAGCCAATCTTGCTAAGGTTGAGGCAGGAATTTCCCCTATCCTCAATCGCTATAGAGACTCAAATCTGATTTCAAGGTGGAAGCAATGGGCTAAAGAGACGATTGAAATCTCGAAGGAAAAGGGGATCCACTCCATCCTCATTATCAAGTCAGAAAAGAAATTGATCCTATACAAAAAAGGGCAACTCCAGAAGAGCTACCCTGTAGGTTTAGGAAAGAACGGCTTGTTAAAAAAACGATATGCAAGGGATCACGCCACCCCCGAAGGCAAATATCGTATCATCCATAAAAACCCGAAGAGTCGCTACTATAAGGCTTTGCTTCTCAATTATCCTAATGAAAACGATAAGAGGGATTTTTACGAAGCTAAAAAGAAGGGCCTTTTACAGGGAAGGGCGTATATTGGTGGCCTGATCGAAATCCATGGAGGAGGGAATGAAGGCCTCACCTATGGATGCATCTCATTGGATAATGGGGATATGGAGGAACTCTATCATCTGGTAGACATCGGAACCCCGGTGACAATTATCGGAGCCTTAGATGAACGAAATAGGATCTCCTCAACATTGATGGAAATGCAAAAGTTCCATGAACAAAAAAAGACTCCTTAAGATTCTCCTATTCTTATGCTCCTTTTTAATCCTAATCGATGGGGTGGGTTATCTAATCGCATGGAGGGCCCTAAATAAAAAGGATCCTCAACTCCATTGGTCAAAAAAGAAATCCCTTCAAACCCTAAGATTTGAAAATGAATCTCTTAAAAAGAAGATTGAAACCCTTCAGCCCAATGAATACTTTATCATCATCGATACCGCAAAAAACATCCTCTACCTCAACCATGGCAGAAGAACCATACTCAAAGCTGTTGTCTCCTGTGGAAGTGGAATGATTCTTAAAGACCCTTTTGGAAAAAGGGAATGGGTATTTGAAACGCCGAGAGGGGTATTCACTGTTCAATCTAAGTGTGAAAAACCCTTATGGATTAAACCCGATTGGGCCTTCATTGAAGAAAGGAAACCCATTCCCAATAGTCTTAAAGAGAGGGTTGAAGCGGGGATGCTTGGAGATTATGCCCTCGGGTTTGGCAATAGTTATTTCATCCACGGGACACTCTATACCCGACTTCTCGGTAAAAACATCACCCATGGCTGTATCAGGATGGGGGACCAGGATCTAAAAACGCTTTTTAAAACCGTACCGATAGGAACAAAGGTCTTAATATTTTAATGCTCAAAATAATAACGATCTTCCTATCCTTGATTCTATTCTTTGGGATGAAGACCACCTCTGCTCAGGAAATCTACAGTCTGATTCAAGAGAATGAATTTCTCAAATCTGAGCTTCAGCTTGCCAGATCCTCGCAGATTTATATCCTATTTGACCTCGTCCAGAATAAAGCTCAGATCAAAGCCAAAGGGGTTTTATTAAAAGAACTCCCCATAGAAAAATTTACTTATTGGGGCGCTAGGATTCAACCCAAACCCATTACCCTTAAAAACAAAGCTACTATCTTGAAACCTAAAAGGAAAAAGATAAAACCAAAAGAAAATGAAGAAGAGGATCTCGATGAGATTCAATCCCTGGGGATAGATGACATGCCAGTCAGGTACCGCCTCGATTTTGAAAGGGGAATTCATTTATATATCAGACCAAAGCCTCCTCAGGGACTGTCCGCATTTCTTACCTTATTGACTTATCTGAAATCTTATGGGTGGACGAGACCCATTGGGATATTATGGAACACCTTGAGGAATAAACCCTTCACTGAAATCTATATTTTTTTATCCCCAGATGATGCCAAATCCCTCTATTGGAGCATGCTGGAAGGAACAAAATGTATTATACTATTCTCCTCTATTTCTTCCCCCCGGACTCAAGGATCGTTACCGTATAGGCCACGGGGACTCCTCTCTGAATTAAGTATTCCACCTTCACTCTCTCTCCTGCAAAGGGATATCGATGAGGGTTATAGACGGTTCTTCGGCCAATCCGAAAATTGACAATTGCCTTATCCTTCTCACTCTCCACATCCAACCACATCCTGGCTCGAATCCCGATAACCTTACCGGTGAGAACAGTAAATTTTTCCTGGGCAATCAGAGGGGACGCTTGCAACAATGACCATCCGACTAAAAAGGTGATCACAAAAATTATTCTAAACTTCTTCATGGCTTAACCTCCCTAAACAGTTTCTCTCCAAAAATACAGACTTTATTTCTACCACCTCTTTTGGCCTCGTAGAGGGCTTCATCAGCCATTTTTACCAATTCCTCTTTCGATCTTGCCTGATGGGTTGGAAAATTAGAAATCCCCATACTGATGGTTAACTGAATCTTTGTTCCTCCGATCTCGAAAGGAGTATTTTCAACCAGCCGTCGTATCCGTTCGGCAATCACGAAAGTGGCATCTAAGTTAGCCTCTGGTAATATTAAAATAAATTCCTCTCCTCCATAACGAGCCACCGTATCTTTTTTACGAATCGAACCTTTTAAGAGAGAAGAGGTTTGGCAGAGGACTTGATCCCCTCCTGCATGGCCAAAGGTATCATTCACTCTTTTAAAATGATCAATATCAACCATCACCAAAGAAAGAGGAGTCCCCCCATAAAAGGCCTTCTGGGTTTCGATCCCTAATCTTTCCTCAAAATACCTCCGATTATAAAGGCCGGTCAAGGTATCATAGATAGCGATATTTTGAATAGAACTGAATCTTTGAAAATGTTTTAAGGTGGCTGCCATCTGATATCCAATGACTGAAAAGAATTGTAAATCCTGAGCATCAAAGGCATTCGGTTGATCACTATTTAGAGAAATACACCCTAAAATCTCTCCCTCAACCGTTAGGGGCAAGGTGATATGAGATTTCAAGCCTGCCCTCGGATCCATCACCATCTGTTTTGGTCGCAGCCTCTTTTTCTCCACTTGAAGCTTGATTTGATCTACTCGAAGGGAGATCTCTCCTAAGGTTGAAAAGACATTGACCATATTCTTTAAGACCTCTTGAGTAAATGAAGGAGGACATGATTCCTCTTGATAGAGAAAGAGGAGAAGATCCTCTTTCCAAAATACTCCAAAAGAAGAGAAGTCAAACAAATTGGGAAGATTGTTCCCTGCGGATTCCACAATTCCCTTAATCTCCATGCTGGTACTGATTGCATTCAGGGTAGATCGAAGGACGTTCAAATTCTTAAAGATCAACCTCATCGGATCCCCCTATTTTTGAGAAATAATTCGTTCGGCTTCTTTAACTTTTGGGAATATTTTTGGAAAAAGCTCCTTATTGATCACGCCATCCGCTAATGTGGAAAATAATTGCGAGAGATGGTTCATCAAACTTTGAAATCCCCTATGAATCTCAATAGGTGCAAGAGACTGACTCTCCTCCTTTAACCCATCCATAAAAAGACCCTCCTCTGTGACCTTGAGAGATTCTAAAAATGGATATTTCCCCTCTAACTTTCGAATGGCCAGGTTAAAGAGGAAAGCCAAAATTGACTCTCCAATCAATGCCGAAACTATTTCCCAGAGCTCAAGTAATAGATTTGAGTAGAGTTCTAAGATAAGTTCGGACCGCCCCCTCCCCTCCTTTTCCTTGCATGGTGTAGTTCGCATTGGTTTCCTATACCCCTTTTCGATTCTCTCTCCTCCACCATTTCTTTACGAGATAATGAATTTTATCATGATAAATATAAAAAACCAATATCACCCCTGCTGAAAGAATTAAAAGGATGATAAAGGGCTTGTATTGATGCTCAACGGCCTTAGCCCCCTGAAGGCAGGCCATTAATGTCCCTGGAATCCTTCCAATGGTGGAAATGATCAAGAAAATACCAAAAGGCATTGGGGTTAATCCCAAGATATAACAAAGGGCATCCTTTGGAAAACCTGGAAGGATGAAGAGGATAAAACTTAGGATGACGCCTTCATGTTCAACTAAATAATCGAATTTTTTCCTTGTTTCTTCTGAAACAAACTTTTCAACAGCCACCTTTTCAAAAATCCTGGCTAAGCCAAAGGCCAAACAGGCTCCCAATATTAATCCGATCATGGAATAGGTAAACCCGGCCTTTACCCCGAAGATGACCCCTCCCAGGAACTCAATGGCTCCTCCAGGAATGGGCGCAATGACTACTTGTAATATTTGTAAAAGAACATAGGCTAAAGGTGCATAAGCGACATAGGAGGAAATAACTTTTTTAAATTCCTCATGATTCTGATAAAGATGATAAATTTTTATGAGTTGGAGCCATATTTGGGAGTTGTAATGATAGAGAAGGAAAAAGGTAATTCCACCGAGAACCAATAGAATTAAAACCCATTTCCATTTTTTATGGAAAGAGCCTGCCATATACCTTTGAATCATTCTTTTGAAAAATAATAGGGTTATATTTCCATAACATAAAACTGAAACAGAGTAAACCTAAAAGAAAGGCCATCCTGGGGATGGCCTTTCTTTCCCTACCAAAGGTGTTGTTATAATTAAGTTTTAAGAAGGGGATCTTCTTTTCCCAATCTTCTTAGCTAAGGTGGTGATTTGAAGGGCATTTATAGTCTCAATCGAATAACCGCGAGCCTTTGAAATCTTTTTAGCTGTTTCGAAAAGCATTGGCGCATAACGTTCGATTAACTCTTCTCGGCTTACGGCCTGACTTAAAACGGGCATGTAAACCGCCCCCTCCACCTCACCCTGGGCATTAAAAATGGGAGCAGCGATCGATCTTACTCCCTGTGCAAATTCTCCATTACAAAAGACATATCCCTTCTGTTGGACCTCTTTCAGCTTATTGAGTAACTTCGAGCCTTTAGGTCCAATATATTCAACCGCCTTCTTATCTTTCAACAAGGTCTTTAAGAGGAGTTGAAATTTTTCTTGTTTTAAAAAGGCTAAGATGGCCTGGCCTGGGGAGGTCTGATAACAGTTTAGCCTTCCCCCAATGGGAATATTGATGTCCAAAAGTTGCCATTTCTTAATCCGTTCGATGACAACCACCTCTGTGTTATCAAGAATTGCTAAGTTTACATTCTGGTCCGACACCTTTGCCAGTTCTTCCAGATAAGGATTGGCAATATGCCTCAGATCCATTCCTGATAAAACTGCAAAACCGAGAGACATTACCCTTGGTCCCAAGAAATACTTTTTATTTTTAGTATCAAAAGAAAGATAATCATGGAGGGTGAGGGTTCGAAGAAAACGGAAGACCGTTGTCTTGGGAAGTCCGGTCTTAAGGACCAATTCTTGAAAGCTGAAACTGGTTTGGGTAGGAGTAAATGCTTCTAAAATATTAAGCCCTTTAATAAGGGAATTGACCAATTTATCGTCTCTCATCTCTCACCTTTAAAAATAATGTTTATTATACAGGAAATCATGAATAATTTCAAAATAAAATAGGTGTTCCAATTGGCCTTCATTTTCTTCATCCCCATTCTTTTTCAGGCTAAATTCCAAGATGTCGGGTTTTCACTTCCTCATTTCGCCATAGATCTTCTGGGGTAGAATGAAAGACAATCTTTCCTTTGCTCATCACATAGACATAATCAGCCACCTCAAGGGCAAAAGAAAGCTTTTGCTCAACAAGAAGAATGGTAAGACCCTGTTCCTTAAAATTTCTGATATTCTTTCCCAGATCTCGAACTAACATGGGTGCAAGGCCCTCTGAGGGCTCATCCATAAGTAAGAATTTGGGTCGGGAGATTAGCCCCCGGGCAGTGGCAAGCATCTGCTGCTCCCCTCCTGAAAGCTTACCCCCTCGATGATCCCTCCTCTCCTTTAAAACAGGAAAGATCTGGAAGATGGTATCCATATTAAAGTCTCCTTCTCTTCGAGCAGGAGCCTGGTATGGAACCTCAAGATTTTCTTTGACAGTTAGGGATGAAAAAATTCTCCTTCCCTGTGGGACAAGACCGATCCCCAATCGAACAATCCGATGAGCCGGTAGGGTGCTGATCTCCTTACCTTCAAAGAGGATGTTTCCGCTCCGGATCGGCCGAAATCCAATGATGGAGTAAATCAGCGTAGTCTTCCCAACCCCATTGCGGCCCAAGAGAGCGACTACCTTTCCTTTAGGAATCTCCATGGTAACCCCTTGAAGTATATAACTATCACCAATATAGGTATGAATATTTTTGATCTCTAACATCTTTATCTAACCTAAATAGATTTCTGAGACCTTAGGATTCCCTTTGATCTGCTCAAGAGGCCCCTCAGTTAAGATGCTTCCAAAATGAAGAACGGTGATTTTTTCTGCAATCTCAAAGGCAACATCCATATCATGTTCAATTAAAATGATGGTGATCTCACGAGGAAGACTTTTAATGATGGAGGTCATGAACAGGGTCTCCGCTGGAGACAAACCAGCCGTGGGTTCATCAAGAAGGAGAAGCCTGGGCTGAGTAGCCAAAGCCATCATCACCTCGATCTGCCTCTGTTCTCCATAGGAAAGGTTTTTTAAGGGTACATCTTTCTTTTCCCAAAGGTTCCATTCCTTTAGGAGATTTTCGGCTTCATGGATCATCTCTTTAAAACTCTTGATTCGTCGATAGAAACAGGATCGAGCCCTCCTGATGGCTTGAACTCCTAATAATAGGTTTTCGAAAAGAGTGAGTTTCTGAAAAAGATTGGTTACCTGAAATGTCCGCGAAATCCCCCGGGCAGCCCTTTGATGAACCTCAAGATGGGTCACCTCATCTCCAAATAGGAAAAGACGCCCTGAGGATGGAGAGAGAAACCCATTGATCAGATGAAAGAGCGTTGTCTTTCCAGCCCCATTGGGACCGATGATCGCACGGCGCTCACCCTCTTCGATGTCCAAAGATACATTCCGAATGGCCCACAATCCCCCGAAATTCTTAGAAAGTCCCTCTATCTCTAAAGCCTTCAATGCTTACCTCTTCTTTATGAAAGAGAATATCCCCTCTGAAAAGAGCATGATGACTACAACATAAATGACACCAAGAATTAAAGACCACCTTTCTGTAAATCCACTCACAATGTTCTCTAATAAAACAATGATTCCAGATCCAATCACGGGTCCGAGGAGACTTCCAGAACCTCCTAAAATTAACATAAGCAAGGCCTTGGCAGAGAGGTCAACTCCAAAATAGGAAGGGTTGACAAACCCACTATAATACACCCAGAGCACCCCACTGATTCCTGCAAAGATTCCAGCAAAGACAAAAGCCAGGTATTTGTAACGCCATACAGGATACCCTAATGCTTTCATCCTGGATTCACTCTCCCGAACTCCTCTGAGGGCATATCCAAAAGGGGAGTGGAGAAAGATAAAAAGGGCAACTAAAATGATTAGAAAAAGAATTAATGTAAAATAATAAAAATGGAGATCAGGCTTCAAATCAATTCCCAAACCGATTTCACGCCGCCCGATCCCTGGCAATCCATCATCCCCTCGGGTGAAGCTTCTCCATTTGAAGGCAATCCCCCACAGCACTTGGGACAAGGCCAGAGTAATTAACATAAAATAGGCACCCAAGGCCCTGATGGCAAGAAACCCGAATAAAACCGCAGTCAATCCCCCAAGTCCAATTCCAACCACCATGACCAACCAGAAATTCTTAATTCCTGCCAAATATAGTAATCCGGTTGCATAGGCTGCCACTCCAAAATAAGTAGCATGCCCCAATGAGGGAAGCCCAGTGTGACCGACTAATATATCCAGACTCAGTGCAAAGATTGCCATAATGAATATCTGGATGACCAAACCAACATAATAATTGGAAAAGAAATAGGGGAGGAAAAGTACTAAACCCATGAATAGACAGGGTAAAAGGAGAGGACTTTTAAGAATCTCAAATTTTTTCACTCTTCTTTCCTTCCAAATATTCCAGTTGGTTTAATAGCCAAGACAATGGCCATTGGTGCAAAAAGGGTAAATAGGGAAAGCTCAGGGAAGAGAGCTTTTCCAAAATTATCAACCAGACCCACAAAAAGGCTTCCTAAAAAAGCTCCTTTGAGGCTCCCTATCCCTCCAATAATCACAACCACTAATGCTAAGAGTAACATCGAGAGATCCACTCCAGGGAAAACCCCCACAAAAGGCCCTCCAATCATCCCTCCAATCCCTGCCAATAAGGCTCCTAAGGCAAAAACGCCAACAAAGACTACCTGAATATTGATGCCTGTACCCCTTAACATCTCTTCATCATCCACTCCTGCTCGGACGATCGCCCCAAATTTTGTCTTCTCCTGAAAAATCCAGAGGCCAATAGCAACCAAAATTCCGACTAAAATCACAAAAAGTCGATAGGAGGGAAAAACCACACTTCCGATCCAAATTGAACCCTTCAAGAGAGAGGGCTTGGGAAGGGCCTGTGGGTTCCCTCCCCAAATCCAGAGGCACAGATCAGCAATGATGAAAACAAAACCAAAGGTCAAAAGGACCTGCTGAAGCTCCTTCATATGAAATCGCCGAAGGAAAAATCTTTGCATGATGATCCCAACCAACACCACCCCAATGGAAGAGGCTAAGGTGGCCAGAAGGAAGTTTCCTGTGGCCTTCAAGACAGTTAACCCAATATAGGCACCCAAGAGATAAAAAGATCCATGGGCAATATTGATGATCTTCATCAGACCAAAAATCAGGGTAAATCCTGAAGCAACGAGAAAGAGCATCATGCTGAAGGATAGACCATTGAGCGTTTGGATGATCCAAAAGGACATCAGTTCTCCTTATTATTTCTTTGGCATCCAGTATTGATCCACATCGGGAATCTTATCGATTACGATGTTATTATATTTCCCATCCTTTTTGTCTACACGTTGAATGAAGGTGCTGAAAATCACATTTTGGTGGTCATCAAATCGGACCGGACCTCTGGGAGCCTCAAATTTCACACCCCTCAGGGCTTTAAGGAAGGCCTCCTGATTCTCAATTTTTCCTCCTACGGCCTCAAGGGCCTTCACAATAAATTTGGCCCCCACATATCCCCCCTCGGATAATGACCCAGGATCATAGCGATACCTCTTTCGATATTCCGAGACAAATCGTTTATTCTCCACCGAATCATAGCCAATGGAATAACGGGCATAGCTCTCCACCCCTAAAACTGCATCCTTTTGTGAAGGGAGATTGGCTTCATCAGTTACTCCCTCTTCACAAAATAGTTTGATCTTTTCTTTTAATCCATATTCATCATATTGGTTGACAAACCGGATTGCATCGCTTCCTGCAAAAAAGGCCCAAGTCCTATCTACCTTGCCAACATAGTTGGCCACCTTTGCTAAGTAGGGTGCAAAATCGTTTGTCCCGAGGGGAGGATAAATCCCCTCCACTACTTCTCCCCCCATAAATTTAAATGTCTTCATGAAGCCAGCCGCCTTTTCATGACCTGCAGCATAATCTGATCCCATCATAATAATTTTTCTCACTCCCATTTTGGCATAGGCATACCACCCTCCAGCTAAATCCTGCTGCCCATTGGCAAAAGAGGTTCTAAAGATATAAGGGCTCCGTTGTTCCTGTGTAAGTTTAGTCGCACCTGCATTAGTAATGACAAGGGGGATCTTCTTTTCAATGACATAATCCCTGACTGCATAGGCCACTGCACTGCTAATAATCCCTGCAAGGATGTGGACTTGATCCTTTTCGACCAATTTCTTGGCCTTCACCAGTCCAACCTCAGGCTTACCCTCGGTATCCTCATCAATAAAAATGATCTCTCTGCCTGCCACCTTATACCCAATTTCCTCAAGATAGAGTTTAAACCCGTCTTTCAAATCGTTTCCAAATTTAGCAAAGACTCCAACATAAGGAGCCAAGTATCCAATCTTTATAGGTTCAGCCGCCCCAGCCACCCTTTGCCCTCCAGAATAAAAAGAAAAAATGAAGGCAAAAACCATCATCATTAATAGATGCTTTCTCATTTTCTTACCTCCTCATAATATATATTTTGATAATTAAAAGAAAAGTTCATCCAATCATCTCCTATCACCTCCTTATCTTTTAAATGGCACGTATCTCCCATCCTTAATCATAACCGGGACAAAGGCTTCTCCCAATGTCCCTTCATGATCTGTGGGAGAATATTTGAAATCTCCAAGAAACCCAGAAAATTTGACCTTTTCGAGGGCATCTCTCAGGGCTTTACGATCATCCGTCCGGGCGATCTTTAATCCTTCGATTACAATCCCAATGGGGTCATATCCATTTCTATAAAAACCATTCCATTCCGTCTTTCCATATTTTTCCTGAATAGCCTTCCTAAGAGGATCGAAAAGATTCTTCCTGTAAGGATCATCTGGGGGCAAGAGATCTGCATACAAGTCTTTGAGTCCAAAGATGACCCAACGTCCTCCTTCCACAATTTTGCCGGCTAACTTGAGGAAATCTGGAGTGGGAATCCCTGCGCTGGCTACCACAGGGGTCTCCATCCCTAATTGTTGATAATTTTTAGCAATAACCGCAGCTGGATTTGCATTCGCATAAAGCATGATCAGATCGGGTCGAGCAGCCTTGACCTTTGTCAATTGGGGAATCATGCTGGTATCTGCAGGTTCAAACTTCTCAGTAATAATAATGGAATCACCCAGTTTCTCAACATTCTCCGCAATTCCCTGAGCTCCATTCATCCCATAGGTATCTGTACTATGGAGGAGAGCTATCTTCTTGGCCCCAAAGGTCTGTACGGCAAAGTTAAGCATCCTCTGCCCGAGACGATAGTCCGTCACTGGAACACA
>JBBIRT010000014.1:0-4504 GCA_037441725.1 Deltaproteobacteria bacterium
TGACAAGGGAGGTAAAATTTTTCCGTCAAAAGCGGCAATATTTACCTGGCCAAAGGTGAGATTTCTATAACATCCTCAAAGAGACCTATTGATAAAGAAACTCATCAAAATAGATCTGTTTGATCTTCTGCGGTTCAATGTGTTGATTCATCTTTTCCAAAAGCTCTTTCTTTATCTCTCCCTTTGCCTCAGGATTTCTTAATTCTTCCAGTCTCTTTTCGCTCAAGGTAAGGATGGCGATATCCATCAGAGAGGAGATCTTTTCCTTGATGGGCTCTACCCAATCCTTTTCTCCAAGCTCTAATATCAAGGTCGTCTTCAAGTAGTGCCTTCCACTTTCCTCTTTGAGATTAATGATGAAAGGGGTGAGTTTCAAAATTGGCCCCATCTCTGATTCTTCAAGGGAAGGCTGTTTCGCCTTTTGATCAGGCGTTTGATGAGAGGTGGAAATGAGCCCCATTTTAAAGGCCATCGCACCTATCCCGATGAGAAAAAACAATCCTATCGTTCCAAAAATTAAAAGAGATTTCTTCTTCCCTTTCTTCTTTGATTCACCCGCATTTTCCTCAGCCATTGCTCCATTACCCTTCCTTTGAAGTTAGAGAAGAACTTCTTCTCATGAATCAAATTGGATTAGATCCATTTTTCCTTTACCAAACTTGATAAGATCAGTGATGCCCATTGATCAACTGAAGGATCTCTTGAGGGATTCGCTCCAAGGGAACCACCCGATCCACCCCTCCTAATCTGATGGCTTCCTTTGGCATCCCGAAAACCACACAACTGGTTTCATCTTGGGCAATAGTCTTAGCCCCTGACTCTTTCATTTTAAGCATTCCTTCTGCTCCATCCGCACCCATGCCGGTCATGATCACTCCAATGGCATTGGCCCCTGCAGATTGGGCCACCGAGTTAAAAAGGACATCAACGGCAGGTCTTTGATGATGGACAAATGGACCATCCTTGATATTCACATAATACTTAGACCCGCTCCTTCTCAAAAGCATATGGAAATTTCCAGGGGCGATGAGGGCTCGGCCATCTAAAACAGAATCCCCATCCCTCGCCTCTCTGACTTCCATTGAACATAATTGATTTAACCGTTCGGCAAAGGCTGTTGTAAAATGGGAAGGCATATGTTGCACAATGAGGATCCCAGGGGTATTCATAGGAAGCCTCCTTAAAACCTCTTTTATGGCCTCTGTCCCTCCAGTAGAGGCTCCAATAGCGATCACCTTCTGGGTGGTCTCACTGAGCGGTTTGGAGATCATTCCTGTTGGTAGGGGTGGGGAGGGAGAAGATTTTCCAACCCGACTCAATTTCACTTTCACCGCTGCTCTGACTTTCTCTTTCAACTGGATGCTCAATTCACCCACCGAATAGGACCCACCTGGTTTTGAAAGCACCTCCACAGCCCCTTCTTCAAGGGCCTCCAAGGCCATCCGGCTTCCTTTAGGGGTTAAAGAACTGACAATGATGACAGGCAAAGGATGGTAATGCATGATCTTTTTAAGAAAAGTCAAACCATCCATCCTTGGCATTTCAACATCTAACGTGATCACATCAGGCTTGAGTTGAACGATCTTATCTCGTGCGATAAAAGGATCTGGAGCAGTCCCTATGACTTCAATATCAGGTTCTTTAGAGAGTTCTTCGTTAAATATCTTTCGGACGATGGCTGAATCATCCACAATGAGGACCTTGATCTTCTTGCTTGTCATTCCCTCTTTGTCCTTTGAATGCCTTCAGGATCAATCTGGATAATCAGTCTAATCGGTTGTCCCTCTGCATCAAAATCAATCATGATTCTGGGTTCTTTTCTGTCCCTTTCCAACTCTTCATTTGAAATCAGATGAGTTCGGGGAAGGGCAAGGTCCCACACCGATCTTTTATCCATTTGAGAAAAAAGATTTCCACAGACCATGTTGCACAATTCATTAACCGTATCGATGGCTTGAAAATCAGAAACTTCTTCTGATCTTAAACCCATAAAATTGGAGGCCATTGTCTTTGCCAATCCCAAGGGAAGATAGAATTTTAGGCAACCTGAATAGTCTCCCCTAAACCCAATCTCTCCTTTAAGGAGAGGCATAGAATTTCTCGAGAGGAGGGGGATCTTTTCATTCTCTTCTTCTGGTTCTAAAAAGGTAAAGAACATGGTTTCAAAAATATGAGTCATGACAGAGACTGCGGCATTTTGAATCTCCTCAAACACAGGTCTCCTCCATAATTCGATTCAGAATATCTCGAATGGCTTCTGGATGAAAAGGCTTCTGGATATAACCCTTAATTCCTAAGGCATAGGCCTCTTCAAGACGTTTTTCGCTCCCCTCTGTCGTGATTAATACAACAGGAATGTTTTGGAACATATCCTCCTTTTTCAGCACACGAATCATCTCTAAGCCATTCATCAAGGGCATATTAATATCTGCAAGAATCAAATCCACCCAATGATGCTTAAGAATCTCGAGGGCTTCAAGACCATTGCCCGCTTCTAAGAATTCCCCTACCACAAAACCGGAGATCATCACTGACTTCATAATGACCTTCCTCATGGTCTGGGAATCATCCACAACTAACACATTGTATGCCATGCTTTTTCCCCTGTAAGCAGGTACTTTCTTCACTTAAACGAGAAACGTTTTCTCCTCACCCTTAAAATCTTATTCTTAACATCTTTTCTACTGTTTGAAATTGATCCTCCATCTGGACAATGAAATACTCAATGTCCTTCTCCCTCAATTGGTATTGCCTCATGACCTCTTCGTAAGCATGATAGGACAGTCCATCTGCCCCTCCCCCAATTCCTGTGGTCATGGCCACCATATCACATAAGTAAGTAAGGCGGACCATCTCCTGATCCTCCCGAGTAGAACAGGGATAGTGATGAAAGCGAACACATGAGGCGATTACTTTTGGGAAATTCCACTTTTCAACAATCCTCCCTCCCAATTCAGCATGATCGATCCCCAATACCTCCTTCTCAGCCTCAATGAAGGCCAATCCCTTTTTTTCCATGACCTGCTTGATCTCCCCAAAATAATCCTCGACAAATTCACTCAACACCACTTTCCCGATATCATGGATGAGGGCAGCGGTGAAATGGGTTGGGCTCATCTCCTGACCTAATCGCTTGGAAATAATCCCTGAAAGCAGGGCAGAAACAATCGAATGTCTCCAGAGTGCTCCATATTCGAGATCATACCCTTTGCAAGGATGATAGAAAAACCGGCTACTCTCACGACATAAGATCATCTCCAAGAGTTGATCAAACCCAATCATCACCAAGGCTTCTCTTAGAGAGTGAACATTTCTCCTAAGACCGAAGTAGGCAGAATTACAGAGTTTAAGGACCTCCACGGTAATGGATTGATCATATTGAATCACTTCCACCACTTCTTGAGTCGTTGACCTGGGGTCATGGATCAATTGGAGGACCCGCTGGATCACCGCAGGAAAGGGAGGAAGCTTTTGAACGGATTGGAGGATGGACTCCTCTAAGTTCATAGTTCCCTTACTCCATCCCCAGAGGTCTTGACCCATACCTTTCCGGAGGAGAGTTCGATTGAAACGGTTCGATTCATATTGCCTCCGACATCCTCTGCCTGAATCAAGATATTGTTCGCCCAGAAGATCTTTCGAAGGGCCATATAATTTCTCTTCCCGATATTGAAATAACCTGAATCATCTAAAATCTGGGCTCCTCCCACGACCTTTACCTGAATTCGCTTTTTCTCTGCCCCCAGTTGATAGGCCTCATTAAAAAAAAGAGGAAGGCCGGTATCTGCAAACATCCACGGATTTTTTTGGGCTTTTTGAATATCGATCTGGGAGTCCGGAAGCATAAAGTGCAGAAGTCCTCCCACTTTAACGACCGGGTCGTATAGGGTGACTCCAATACAGGAGCCTAATGAATAGGTAATCAACGTCACATCCGGATTCTTGGTCATTTGCATATCTGCAATTCCCACTATGATTTTCATCACAAACCAAAGAGAGAATGAAGTCGTCTATTTCTTATAAATGGCTGGCCTCACATATTGGAAGGGGTGTGGAAGACCTGTCAGGCTCTCTGAATGGCCGATCAGTAAAAATCCTCCCTCTTCCAAGCAATGATAAAATCGATGGATCAACTCCATCTGGATATTTTTATCGAAATAGATCATGACATTCCTGCAAAAGATACAATCGAAAGGCTCCTTGAAGTGGAAGGGTTCTTTGAGGTTGAGCCGTTTAAATTGAATATATCTCTTAAGGTTTTCTTTCACCATGACATAATCCTTCCAAGGGTGATTCCCCTTTAGGAAATATTTTCTGATCAAAGGGTCAGGAATAGATCGAATCCGTTCTAAAGGGAATATGCCTTGTTCGGCTATCCTTAAGACCTTGGTGGAGAGGTCGGTGGCCAAGATGGAGATCTCCCATTGCCTGGGATTTTCAATCGTCTCTAACACTGTCATGGCGATGGAATAGGCCTCTTCTCCCGAGGAACAACCGGCACTCC